>NZ_LUKH01000116.1:0-5849 GCF_001593695.1 Leisingera sp. F5
CTTCGGCTCAGGCTGGGTGACTGACGCGGTGAAGCAGCTGAAACTGGACGCCACCGTCAAGACCGCCGATTACGGCCAGATCGTGGACCTTGCCTCTGTCGATTTCACCAATGACGTTGTCTTCACCTGGAACGGCACCACCTCTGGCGTGCGGGTGCCCAACGGCGACTGGATCCCGGCGGACCGCGAAGGCCTGACGATTTGCGACGCGACCTCCGCGGCCTTTGCGCAGCATTTGCCCTGGGACAAGCTGGATGTGACCACCTTCTCCTGGCAGAAGGTGCTGGGCGGCGAAGCAGCGCATGGCATGATCATTCTCAGCCCCCGCGCAGTGCAACGGCTGGAAAGCTACACCCCTGCCTGGCCGCTGCCCAAGATCTTCCGCCTGACCAAGGGCGGCAAGCTGATCGAAGGCATCTTCCAGGGCGCCACCATCAACACGCCCTCGATGCTGGCGGTGGAGGACTACCTGCTGGCGCTCGACTGGGCCCGCTCGGTGGGCGGCTTGGAAGGCCTGCGCGAACGCTCCTACGCCAATCTCGCCGCGGTGCAAAGCTTTGTGCAGGACAACCCCTGGATCGCCTTCCTGGCGGAACAGCCGGAATACCGTTCCAACACCAGCGTCTGCCTCAAGTTCACCGATGAGCGCATCCAGGACGGCGCCGCCTTTGCCAAGGCCGTGGCCAAGCGGCTGGAGAACGAAGGCGTGGCCTATGACATCGGCGCCTACCGCGACGCGCCTGCGGGCCTGCGGATCTGGTGCGGCGGCACGGTCGAAGCCACTGATGTGGCAGCGCTGATGCCCTGGATCAAATGGGCCTTCGAGGCCGAGATCGCCCTCCAGACCGAAGCGGCCTGATCCAGGCCCTGTTCCGGGGCGCCGGCCCCGGATCCCCCACTCGTGGGACCCCTCTCAATTTCAGGCCGCACAGGCCCCCTTATGAAAAGGACCGCAAACATGGCTCCCAAAGTCCTCATCTCCGACAAACTTTCTGAGGCCGCCGTGCAGATCTTCCGCGACCGCGGCATCGACGTCGATTTCCTGCCCGATGTGGGCAAGGACAAGGACAAACTGGCGGAAATCATTGGCCAGTATGATGGCCTCGCCATCCGCTCGGCGACTAAAGTGACCGAAAAGATCCTGGAGAACGCCGATAACCTCAAGGTGATTGGCCGAGCCGGCATCGGCACCGACAACATCGACAAGGAAGCCGCCTCCAAGCGCGGCGTCATTGTGATGAACACGCCCTTCGGCAACATGATCACCACCGCCGAACACGCCATCGCAATGATGTTTGCCACCGCCCGCCAGCTGCCTGAGGCTTCGGCGTCCACTCACGCCGGTAAATGGGAAAAGTCCAAGTTCATGGGCACCGAACTGACCGCCAAGACCCTGGGAGTGATCGGCGCCGGCAACATCGGCGGCATCGTCTGCGACCGCGCCCGCGGCCTCAAGATGAAGGTAGTGGCTTATGATCCTTATCTGAGCACTGAGAAGGCCGATCAGATGGGAGTCGAAAAGGTGGAGCTGGACGAGCTGCTGGCCCGTGCCGACTTCATCACCTTGCATGTGCCGTTGACCGACCAGACCCGTAACATCCTGTCCAAGGAAAACCTGGAGAAGACCAAGAAGGGCGTGCGCATCATCAACTGCGCCCGCGGCGGCCTGGTGGATGAGGGCGCGCTGGCAGAATTGCTGACCTCTGGCCATGTGGCAGGTGCGGCCTTTGACGTGTTCTCGGTCGAGCCGGCCAAGGAAAACGCCCTCTTCGGCCTGCCCAATGTGGTCTGCACCCCGCATTTGGGTGCCGCCACCACCGAGGCGCAGGAGAACGTCGCACTGCAGGTGGCTGAGCAGATGTCCAACTACCTGCTGAACGGCGCGGTGGAAAACGCGCTCAACATGCCCTCGGTGACGGCGGAAGAAGCCAAGGTCATGGGTCCCTGGATCAAATTGGCCGACCACTTGGGCAGCTTCGTGGGGCAGATGACGGATGAACCGATCAAGGCGATCAACATCCTTTATGATGGTGCCGCTTCTGAGATGAACCTGGACGCGCTGAACTGTGCGGTGATTGCCGGAATCATGAAGCGCGCCAACCCCGAGGTGAACATGGTTTCCGCCCCGGTGGTCGCCAAGGAGCGCGGCATCCAGATATCGACCACAAACCAGGACAAATCCGGCACCTTCGACGGCTATGTCAAGGTGACCGCAGTGACCTCCAAGCGCGAACGCTCGGTGGCTGGCACCGTGTTCTCCGACGGCAAGCCGCGGTTCATCCAGATCAAGGGCATCAATATCGAGGCTGAGGTCGGCGCGCATATGCTGTACACCACCAACGAGGACGTGCCCGGCATCATCGGTACCCTGGGCCATACCCTGGGCGAAAGCGATGTGAACATTGCCAATTTCACCCTGGGCCGCTCCGAAGCCGGCGGCGAAGCCATCGCGCTCCTGTATGTGGATGACGAGGTGCCAGCAGAGGTCCGCGCCAAGCTGGCCGAAACCGGGTTGTTCAACCAGATTAAACCGTTGGCATTCGACGTCGTCTGAAAGTTGATTGCGTAACTGGTTCCATCAGGAACGCCGCCCGGTTATAAGGGCGGCGTTTTCATATCCGGCCCTCTCCAGACAAAGGATCTTCCAATGACCGCGCCCCTCTATGCGATCGGCGACATTCACGGCCAGCTTGCCATGCTGGAGGAGGCTTTGACCCGGATCGAGGCCGACGGCGGCCCGGACGCTCGGATTGTCTTTCTGGGCGATTACACAGACCGCGGCCCGGACAGCCGCGGGGTGCTGGACCGGCTGATCACAGGTCAGGAGGAGGGGCGCGACTGGATAACGCTGTTAGGCAATCATGACCGGATGTTTGCCTGGTTCATGGAGGACACGCCCCGCCATGACCCGCATCTGCTGGTCGGCTATCACTGGCTGCATAAGCGGATCGGCGGAGTTGAGACCCTGGCCAGCTACGGGCTGACATTCGAAGACCGCACCCGGCTCGACGCCCTGCAGGCCAGGGCCAAGGAGGTGATCCCGGCCCGGCACATTGAATTCCTGCGTCGCCTCATGCCCCTTTACGAGACGCCGGACCTTGCCTTTGTGCACGCCGGAATTCGCCCCGGCGTACCGCTGCCCCAGCAGCAGGAGAACGATCTGGTCTGGATCCGGCAGCCATTTCACGACCACACCGGCCCGCACCCGAAACTGATTGTGCATGGCCACACGCCGGTGGACCGGCCCAGCCATTACGGCAACCGCATCAACCTCGACACCGGCGCCGGCTACGGCCGCCCGGTCAGTGCCGCCGTCTTCGAAGGCCGCAACTGCTGGCTGCTCACGGAAAACGGCCGCCAGCCGCTGACCCCGTAATTTTCCCTTCTTCTGGCCCAAAATATCTACTGTAGCAGGATCGACCTCGGCTGATGTAGCAGGACCGACCTCGGCTGACGTCTTAGTTTAGACTGTTTTGACGGTGCAAGAAGCTTTTCCCGCAGCACTTCAAAGGGAGCCTTTCCGTTCAGAGCTGAATGCGGTCGATGGCAATTGTAGTAGCGTTCCCATTCCTTCAATTTTGCTCTGATATCGATGTCATCGACATAGTCGACCAGTTGCCGGAACTCCTGTTTGTCCGTCCTGTGAGAGCGTTCAACTTTCCCATTCAGATGTGGCGATGCTGGCTTGATGTAGACATGGCGAATGCCGAGGTCTTCGCAGTGCCAGTGAAACTTGGTTTGAAATTCGTGGCCGTTATCAGTCTGAATAGTAGGGATGCGGAAGGGGAAGGCCTGCCTGATGTGGTCCACGAACCTTTTGGCGTTCTCCTGCGTGTGACGATCATAGATTTGCAATGCCCGCGCCCTGGTTGCGTCGTCAACGGCAGTATATTGAAAACGCCTGATTTTCCGGCCATCCTGTTGGAAAGTCAGAAACTTGACATCGACCTGAACCCCTCTCAGCGATGCAACGCATCGCCTGTCGGCAGCGGATGCCCTGGCACTTGCTTTTCATAGCGCTTGAAGTCCTTCACAGAGCGTTTGCGTGTGCCATTGGGCAGCCGGTTCAAACCATTGCGGCGCAGAACGTGATAGACCCCTGTAGTGGAGACTTTCATGTCAAAATAGCGCTCCAGGGACCATGCTATACGTGCCGGGCCAAAGTGGTGGTTTTTGCGCAGATAAAGGATCTTTTCTTCAATGTGCTGTGGCACCCGAAGCTTAGGATTCTGCGGGCAAGGCTTGGAGTTCACAAGCCCCGCATCTCCCTGCAGAGCCTGTCGCTTTTTCCAGTCATAAAACGTTTCTCGAGAAATCCCGAAATAGCGGCAGGCCTTCGCTATGTTTCCAACTTCTTCGGCATAAGCAAAGACACGCTTCTTGCGTGCGATGTCACTCAGTGGCTTTCGATCCATGGTGATTTCCGCTCCAGCTGCCAGACAATATAAAATCTGTCAGCCGAAGCCGGAATTTCTATATCAGCCGAGGTCGATCCTGCTACAGTGAGCTACCCCCTGAATTTCGGACACTGACGTAAGCTACGAATTGCTGTCTGTTGATCTTCGACGCAGAGGAGATCAGAGATGTCGAAACGGAAGAACCATTCGCCTGAGTTCAAGGCCAAGGTCGCGCTTGAGGCTTTGAAGGGCGAGCGGACTGTTGCAGAGCTGGCAAGCCAATTTGGCGTTCATCCGACGATGATCCACAGCTGGAAGCGGGCGCTCCTGGAGGGCGCGTCCGGCGTGTTCGAGCGTGGCGGCAAGAAAACCCCGGAGATTGACGAAGAGCAGGTCAAAGAGCTGCACGCTAAGATTGGGGAGCTGGCCGTTGCCAACGATTTTTTGTCACGAAAGCTCAAACCGTGGATCGGCAAGTGAGGCGGAAAATGATCGAGCCTGCCAATGCCAATCTGCCCATTGGCAAGCAGTGCAAGCTGCTGTCGATCTCGCGGTCGTCGTTCTATTATCAACCCAAAGGCGAGACGGCTCTGAACCTGATGCTGATGCGTCGGATCGACGAACAGTTCCTGGAAACGCCGTTCTTCGGTGTGCGGCAGATGACTTGGCATCTGCGCAATGAGGGTCATTTGGTGAACGAAAAGCGGATCAGGCGGCTGATGAGGGTGATGGGGCTCATGCCGATCTACCAGAAGCCCAACACCAGCAAGGCAGCGAAGGGACACAAGACCTACCCCTATCTGCTGCGTGGTCTGCGGGTGGGGCGCCCGAACCAGGTCTGGGCGGCAGACATCACCTATCTGCCAATGCGCAAGGGGTTCCTGTATCTGGTGGCGATCATTGACTGGCACACCCGCAAGGTGCTGGCCTGGCGCATCTCGAACACGCTGGAAGCGGACTTCTGTGTCGAGGCGCTGAACGAGGCCATCCACAAGTTCGGCCCGCCCGAGATCATGAATACAGATCAGGGCAGCCAGTTCACGTCCTTCGCCTGGACGGACAGGCTGCGGCGATCCGGTGTGCGCATCTCGATGGATGGCAAAGGCCGGTTCCTCGATAACATCTTCGTCGAGCGGCTCTGGCGGAGTCTGAAATACGAGTGCGTCTACCTGCACGCTTGGGAGACTGGATCAGAGGCGAAGGCAGGCGTCGGCAGATGGATCGAGTTCTATAATCGAAAACGCCCACATTCCGCCCTTGGCGGCAAGCCTCCTGCCGTGGTCTATTGGCTGAGAAAAGACGAAACCCAACCTGGTCAGCAGCGGCAGAAAGTAGCTTAAATTACGCCAGATCCTGTCCAACGATCGGGGAGTAGCTCATAGCGCCGGGTGATCGCCCGCTCATCGTTTTGCTCCAGCATCAGGGCGCCGACCAAGCGCGTCACCGCGGCCT
>NZ_LUKH01000117.1:0-5824 GCF_001593695.1 Leisingera sp. F5
GGACCGCTCCAAGGACATGATCATCACCGGCGGCTCCAACGTCTATCCGCGCGAGGTGGAGGAAGTGCTTCTGATGCACCCCAAGGTTTCCGAGGCATCGGTCGTGGGGCGGGCGCACGCCGATTGGGGAGAGGAAGTCGTGGCCTTTGTCGTGGGGGAGGTCTCTGACGCCGAGCTGAACGCCCTGTGTAACGATCACATCGCCCGGTTTAAACGTCCCAAGGCCTATATCCGCATCTCCGCCTTGCCAAAGAACAACTATGGCAAGGTGCTGAAAACCGAACTGCGTAAGATGGTTTGAAACCGGGGTCAGACGGTGCGGGGGCTGGCGTCAGTTTCCGCACTTCCTGCAGGCTGCCGCTGTCCCATCAGCGTATCGATCAGCAGGCTCATCAGCTCGGCCCGATTGCTGGTGCCCGACTTGCGGTAAATCGCGTTAAGCTGTGCCTTGACGGTGCCCTCGGCGCTGCCGCGCATGGCGGCGATCTCAGCAGTGGACAGCCCCTTGACTAGAAAGGTCGCCACATCCAGTTCCGCCGGAGTCAGGCGCCAGTTGGCAAATTCCGCGCTGATGATGTCTTGAACCGCGGCCTGGGCTGCGCTCAGGCTCTCCTCCAGCTGCGCCTTGCGCCGCAGCAGCCACATCAAGATGCGGGTCTCGATCACGATGGCAGTCAGCAGGGCAATCGCTGCGAGCCCTTCGATATAGGCATGGGGGCCTTCTGCCGGCCCGGTATCCCCGGTGTCCATTCCGGCAAGATCTGCAAACATGTCGCCCAGGAAAATCGCCGCGCAAAGGGCTTGCACGGCGATCACGGCTATCAGGATCCAAGGCTGCGCCGGGCCGTGCAGGTTCTGGCTCATCGTCAGGTCTCCGCTGAACTGTCAGGCAAGTTCTTGTAACCGGTGATCATGGCGCGGGCCAGTCTGACTTTGGTGCGGCGGGCCTCGAACAGCACTGCACCCACATGCAGCAGGGCCGAGGCTTCCGCCCAATAGACGAGTGTTTCATGCAGCTCCTCCGGCCAGCCGGCGCTGTGAAACGGCGGCAGAGTCAGCAGCCATCCGGTAAGAACAATGCCCAGCAACGTCAGCAGCAGGTTGTAGATCATCAGCGCGCCTAAGGGGGAATGGCCCTTGTGGCTGTTTCGGCGCCTGGCGGCGATGTCTGCAAGCTGGCGGGTTGCAGCCTTCAGGTCGGGCGGAAAGCTGGAAAAGCGCGCATAGCGGCTGCCCGCCAGCCCCCAGAGCACACGCACGCCGATCAAGCCGGTGATAAAGTAGCCAATGTTATGGTGAAGAGTTCCGTCAGGATCGGTGAACAGCGCATTCGCGGCAAAGCCCGCCGCCAGCAGCCAGTGAAACAGCCGCACCAGGGGATCCCAGACATATGAATTGTGCATGTTGCATCCTTCCGCCCCGGACACCGCCAAAGCGGGCCCGGAGCCGTTTCAAGCAGGTTGGGATCAATCGTCGTCTTCGCTGTCTTCGTCGATCTTCACGATCTCAAGCCGGTCGTTCAGGGTAAACTCGTATTCCTTGCCGACCTTGGTGGCCTCGGCTTCGAACATCCCGTTTTCGGCTTCGATTTCTGTGACCTCATAACCCTGGCCGGTCAGCAGCTCCTGCAGCTTGGCCTCGGTCTCAGAGCTGACGGCCGTGCCGGAGGCCAGGGCCGCCGCGGCGGGCAGGGTGAGGGCGAGGGCCAGGAGTTTCACGGGGTTACGCATGATCATGTCCTTTCTGCGGTTTGTTGGCCCTGCACCGGAAGGTGCGGGCTGCAGCGGCGATTTCGGGGCCGCGGCAGCAAAACAGAATAGGCGCTGGGTTGGATGCAGGCAGAGAACGCTGGCATACAACCGGGGTTTATGACCGGAATTCAGGGGTTTCCTGCGCGCCGCTCCTGAGCCAGCCAGCAAAAAAAGAGGCCAGCCCTGGGAAAGAGCCGGCCTCAGTCAGCCAGTGCCGGCACGCGGGTGGCCGGCACGACGGAGATAAATTCTTGGGGTGTCCTTAGATGGCCAGGTATTCGGCGCGCAGTTCCTCGTTTTCCAGCACCTCGGCGGCAGTGCCGTCAAAGACGATGCCGCCGGTATCGAGGATCACTGCACGGTCCGCCAGTTCCAGGGCGCGCACCGCATTCTGCTCGACAATGATGGTTGTCATGCCCTGTTCCTTGATGTGGATGAGGGTCTTTTCGATCTCGTCGACGATCACCGGGGCGAGGCCCTCATAGGGTTCATCCAGCAACAGAACTTTGATGTCGCGGGCCAGCGCCCGGGCAATTGCCAGCATCTGCTGCTCGCCGCCCGACAGGGTCACACCCTCCTGTTTGCGACGTTCGCCGAGGCGCGGGAACAGATCATAGAGCCGTTCCAGCGACCAGCCGACGGGCGGCGCGATCTGTGCCAGCTGCAGGTTTTCCTCGACTGTCAGGCCGGGGATGATGCGGCGGTCTTCGGGCACGAGGCCCAGGCCTTCCGTCGCAGCCTCATGCGAGGCCATCTTGTGCAGAGGTTTATGATCCAGCCAGATTTCGCCGCGGGTCACCAGCGGCGAGCCGGTGCGGGCGATGGAACGCAGGGTTGAGGTCTTGCCTGCGCCGTTGCGGCCCAGCAGGGCCAGGATCTCGCCCTCGTGGACGTTGAAGCTGATGCCTTGGACAATATAGCTCTCGCCGTAGTAGGCGTGGACATCCCAGACCGACAGAAAGGCCGGGGCGGTGGTGGCCGCATTGGCGTTCTTAGAGAAATCGGGTTTCACATTCATGGCTTTTTCCTTTCTCACTCATCCCGAAAACCGGTTTCCACTTTTCGGGGTGAGTGACGATCTCCTTTACGCGCTTTCGCCCAGATAGGCTTCGCGCACCTTGGGGTTGCCGCGGATGTTCTGCGGGTCGTCTTCGACCAGCGGGGTACCCTGCGCCAATACAGTGATCCTGTTGGCGAGGCTGAACACCACATGCATGTCGTGTTCGATGATGGCGATGGTGATGTCGCGCTCGTCCGAGATCTGTTTCAGCAGGTCGATGGTGTTGTTGGTGTCAGCCCGCGCCATGCCCGCTGTAGGTTCGTCCAGCAGCAGCAGCCGGGGTTCTTGGCTCAGGCACATGCCGATCTCCAAGCGCCGCTTGTCGCCGCGGGACATGGCGGCGGCGTGCATGTGCCGCTTGTCCGCCATGTTCATCTCTTCCAGCATATGTTCGGCCTTTTGCAGGATGTCTTTCTGCTTCAGCACCGCAGACAGGGCGTTCAGTTCAAACGCGCCGTCCCTTTTGGCAAAACAGGGGATCATCATGTTTTCCAGCACCGTCAGATCGCCGAAGATCTCGGGCGTCTGGAACACGCGGGAAATGCCCATCTGGTTGATCTCGTAAGGGGCGCGGCCCAGCACAGACTTGCCGTCGAACATGACCGATCCGGTGTCGGGGATCAGCTTGCCCACCAGGCAGTTGAGCAGGGTGGACTTGCCTGCACCGTTCGGTCCGATAATCGCATGGACCGAGTTTTCCTTAACGCTGAGGTTCACCTCGGACAGTGCCTGCAAGCCGCCGAACCGTTTCCCCACATTTTTGACTTCAAGGATACCCATTGTTCTGTCTCCTTACTCCGCGGGGTTGGTTTCGCCGGACGTATTGCTGTCCTTGGCCTTGCGGCGGCTGAGCCAGCCTTTGATCCGCTGGCCGCCTTCGACCAGGCCGCCGGGCAGGAAGATCACCACCAGCATGAACAGGATGCCCAGCGTCAGATGCCAGCCTTTGCCGATGAAAGGATGCACGATGAAGACCAGCGCGTCTTCCATCCCGTCGGGCATGAAGCTGAACCAGCTGTGCAGCACGTTGTCGTTGATTTTCGAGAAGATGTTCTCGAAGTATTTGATGAAACCAGCACCCAGAACCGGGCCGATCAACGTTCCGGCTCCGCCGAGGATGGTCATCAGAACCACTTCGCCGGAGGCGGTCCACTGCATCCGCTCAGCGCCTGCCAGCGGGTCCATTGAGGCCATCAGCCCGCCTGCCAGACCCGCATACATGCCGGAGATCACAAAGGCCGCCAGGGTGTAGGGCCGGGTGTTGAGACCGGTATAGTTCATCCGCTGCTGGTTCGACTTCACCGCCCGCAGCATCATGCCAAAGGGCGAACGGAAGATGCGGATCGACAGGTAAAAGGCCGCCAGCAGGATCAGCGCGCACAGGTAATAGCCCACGTTGAACTGGAAGGCCCAGGGGCCAATGGCCATCTCGAAGGTAGAGCGCATCTCAAGCCCGAACAGGCTGGTCACGGGGATCGAGCCGTCCGCGGTGGCGGAGACGCCCAGGATGCGGGGGTCGTCCAGGGTCAGCTGCAGGCCGGTCTCGCCATTGGTGATGGGCGTCAGCACCGAATAGGCCAGGTTGAACGACATTTGCGCAAAGGCCAGCGTCAGGATCGAAAAGTAGATCCCTGAGCGGCGCAAGCTGACAAAGCCGATCAGCAGCGCAAACAGGCCTGCGACAATGACCGACAACAGGATCGCCGGGATCACGTTCATGCCTACCAGCTTGAACATCCAGACGGCTGAGTAGGAACCGGCGCCCAGGAAGGCCGCATGGCCGAAGGACAGGTATCCGGTGAGGCCAAACAGGATGTTGAATCCGATGGCGAAGATCCCGAAGATCACGAACCGTTGCATCAGGTCCGGGTAGCCCGCGTTGAACTGCGCCATGGCGCTGTCCGTGGGAAAGGGGTTCAGGATGAAGGGGGCGAACAGCGTCAGACAGGCGACGATGATCAGCATAGAGGTGTCTTTTTTATCCAGTCCGAACATTGTCTTAGTCCTCCATCACGCCTTTGCGGCCCATCAGGCCCCGCGGGCGGGTCAGCAGAATGATGATTGCGACCACATAGATGATGATCTGGTCGATGCCGGGGATCAGCGATTTGATCTCGTTCATCGAAGCAAAGCTTTCGAGAACCCCCAGCAGGAAGCCCGCCAGCACCGCACCGGGCAGGGAGCCCATGCCGCCGACAACCACCACCACAAAACTGAGCACCAGGAAATCCATGCCCATGTGGTAATTGGGGGAGTTGATCGGGGTGTACATGACACCGGCCAGCCCAGCGACGGCGGCGGCAATGCCGAACATGATGGTAAAGCGGCGGTCGATGTTGATGCCCAGAAGACCCACGGTCTCGCGGTCGGCCATGCCGGCCCGCACCACCATGCCGAAGGTGGTGAACTGCAGGAAGCTGAAGATGCCGCCGATGATCAGCACCGCGAAGAAGAAATAGACCACGCGCCAGACCGGATAGATGATGTCCATGCCGATGAGGGCGCCAAGGTTCATCACCCCGTTCAGCGCATCCGGCGCCGGGGTCTGGATCGGGTTGGCGCCGTAGAAATACTTGATGACTTCCTGCAGCACGATGGCAAGGCCGAAGGTCACCAGGATCTGGTCGGCATGAGGGCGCTTGTAGAAATGCTTGATCAGCCCGCGTTCCATCACATAGCCGACACCGATCATGATCGGGATGGCAAAGAGAATCGCCAGCGGCACGGCCCAGTCGATGATAGAGCCGCCGACTTCGGGGCCGAACCAGGCCTCGACGTAGGGGGTTTTCACCTTCAGCGGGTTGCCCAGAAAGTCGGTCTGGGTCTCGTCGACGGTTTCAAAGCTGAGGTTCAGAATACGCTGCAGGGTGACGGCGCAGAAGGCGCCGATCATGAACAGGGCCCCGTGGGCAAAGTTCACCACGCCCAGCGTGCCGAAAATGAGTGTCAAACCCAGCGCGATCAGCGCATAGGCCGAGCCTTTGTCGAGCCCGTTCAAGATTTGCAATAGGAT
>NZ_LUKH01000118.1:0-5725 GCF_001593695.1 Leisingera sp. F5
GCGCACAGCCGACCGACCGTATCGCCCGCATGCTGGAAGCGGCCGGCGTCCGCGCCAAGACCGAGCGCAGCAACCCCAAGAAAGGCACCCCGGGCAAGAAAGCCCAGGAGCGTGCAGAAGAGAAAGCTGCAAAGGCTGCCGAAGCCTCCGAAGCAGCTGCAGACGCGGAATAATTCCGTGGAGCTGAGGGGCGCTTTTCCCGAAGAGTTCCGCAGCCAGCTTGATCTGCTGATGCGGCTCCGGCGCGACGTGCGCCGGTTCCGCAGCGATCCGGTGGAAGAGGCAGTGCTGATGCGCTGCCTCTCTGCCATTCCGCTTGCCCCGTCTGTGGGCCTCAGCGAACCCTGGCGCATCCTGCGGGTGGACAGCAGCACCGCCCGCGCCGCTGCGCTGAAGAATTTTGAGGCTGCCAATGCGCAAGCGCTGGAGGGATATTCCGGCGAACGCGCCGAGCGTTATGCCGGGCTGAAACTGTCCGGAATGCGCGATGCCCCGGTACAATTGGCGGTCTATTGCGATGACGAAACCGCGCAGGGCCACGGCCTGGGCGCCGCAACCATGCCGGAGATGCGCCGCTATTCGGTGGTCACCGCTATCACATTGTTCTGGCTTGCTCTTCGGGCCGAAGGACTGGGCTTGGGATGGGTATCGGTGCTGGACCCCGAACAGCTGAACCGCGATCTGAACGCCCCCGAGGGCTGGCAGCTGATCGGGTATTTCTGCATCGGCTACCCGGAACGGTTCTCGGACACGCCGGAGCTGGAAGAAACCGGCTGGGAAAACCGGATGGCCAGCCTGCCGCTTGAAACCCGCTGAGACCCATGATGGGGCGGTTGATCCGGCTTGTGTTTTTTGTTGCAGTGGCCTTTACCGCAGGCATCTTTTTTGAACGCAACCACCAAAGCGAACTCTGCGAACAATCTGGCGGCCACTGGCTGCGCGCAGGGTTCTGTGCAAAGGAATAAAACCATGAGCGACCTGATCTGCGTAGGAGCGGTGGCCGGCGCTTTCGGCGTGCGCGGCGAGGTGCGGCTCAAGAGCTTCTGCGCCATTCCCGAAGAAATCAGCGACTATTCACCGCTTACCAGCGAGGACGGCAGCCGGAGTTTTACGGTGACCCTGACCCGAACGGTCAAAAACGGCTTTGCCGCCCGGCTGAGCGGCGTTGAAACCAAAGAGCAGGCCGATGCAGTCAGAGGCCTGCGCCTGTTTGCCCGCCGCGACCAGCTGCCAAAGCTGCCGGATGACGAATTCTATCACACCGACCTGATCGGGCTGGAAGTGTATGACACCGGCGGCACCCTGCTGGGCACAGTGAAATCGGTGCAGAACCACGGCGCCGCCGACCTGCTGGAAATCCACGGCCCCGGCCTGAAAGCCACGGTGCTGCTGCCCTTCACTCTGGAAGCGGTGCCAACCGTGGACCAGACCCGGGGCCGCATCATCGCCGACCCGCCCGAAGGGCTGTTCTGAGCGGGCTGGCCCCGCTCAGTCCGGTTCTTGTTCCAGAAGTAAATCAAGAACCTTAACCAACTGCTCAAGCTGCCTCTGGCCTTTCTCTCCGGCGGCGCGGCCGGATGCCGAGAACCTGACCCAGGATTCCCAAAGCCGCAGTGCAAAGCAGAACTGGAAAAGCGGTTCACAGGAAACATGCCGCCCGTAGCCTTCTTCGAACGCCGCCCAATCTGCCTGTGAAACCCCGCCAAATCCAGCGTCTCCGTCCAGGCCAGACAAATGGTCCAGGCCATTTGCAAGCCATAGGTTGGAGATATCGCGCTCGGCGATAGAAAACCTCTGGCTGGAAAAATCGATAAAGGAAATCTGATCAGCTGAGGCCAGAATATTCCGGAAGTGCAGGTCGCCGTGGGCAAGGCAGGGCTGGTATCTGACACCTCTGGCGCGCCGCCCAGCGCGGTGCAGATACGCACAAAGCCCCAGGAAACGTTTTGGTTTTACAACGGTCACCTCTCCTGTGCGAACGGTACTGGCGGTCCGTGACACAGTTTCAAGATGCCGCTTCGGCCAGAATACCTGCTCATCCGCCGCCGAGCAGCGGTGCAGCGCAGCAACCGCGGCTCCGATCCGCTGCAACAGCCGGTCGCGGTCCCCAAGCCCATAGCCAGCCAGATACAATGCCTGGAATGCTGTATCCCCAGGAGCCAATTCCATCAGCGTGTACTTATACTGGGGATCGCACCAAAGAAGCTGCGGCACCGATACACCCGCCGTGAATTTCAGCGCCTCTGCTGCGGTTTGGTGGCGTTTCAGGTTCGCCTGATACCGGTGAAGGTTCCCTTCGGCGAAGTCAGCCCGCATCACAAGTTCCCTGCCGTCTTGCAAAGAAACTCTCAAGACGCAGCAATGATCCTCTTTTTTGGGGTTGACCTGCATCCGTCTGAACAAAGCGCCTGCAGCCGGGAGACCCAGGTCCGAAGCGATCCCGGGCCACAGCGCTTCGGCACGGCGCTGCGCGGCCTCAAACCCGCCCGGCTGCTCAATGGATGCTGGCAGAGAAGTGCGGTTCGAAGTCATGCAGGATCCAAAGCTTTCTATTGCGCGAAAATCTGACTGAACTAAACAGCATTACTATGACAGCACCAAGCAAATCCCATGGCCGCAAAGCCATCCGCCCGACCCTGAAACCGCGTGAACTGATGACACCCACGCCGGACCTTGCAGGCGTTTGGAAAGCCAAGGTCATCACCCTGTTTCCCACAGCCTTCCCCGGAGTGCTGGGTGAAAGCCTGACCGGTAAGGCGCTGCAGGACGGGTTGTGGCAACTGGAGACAGTGGACCTGCGCGAGTTCGGCGCCGGCAAGCATCGCAATGTCGATGACACCCCGGCAGGCGGCGGTGCCGGAATGGTGCTGCGCGCAGATGTGCTGGGCACCGCAATTGAGCACACGATGGCAGGCACCAAAGGCAACTGGCCGCTGATCTACCTGTCACCGCGGGGGCGCCGGATGAACCAGCAGATGATGCAGAACTTTGCCCAATGCGATGGCATGACCCTGTTGTGCGGCCGGTTTGAAGGTGTCGATGAACGGGTACTGGAACATTACGGCATTCAGGAAGTCTCCTTGGGTGATTTCGTGATGACCGGCGGCGAACTGGCCGCGCAGGCACTGATTGATGCCACCGTCCGGCTCCTTCCCGGGGTGCTTGGCAACCAGGCTTCGACCGAGGAAGAAAGCTTCTCCTCCGGCCTGCTGGAGCATCCGCAATACACCCGGCCTGCCGAGTGGAACGGCCGCGCAATCCCGGACGTGCTGATGTCAGGCCATCATGGTAAGATTGCGGAATGGAGACATAGGATGAGCGAAGACATCACCAAGGCCCGCCGTCCTGACCTGTGGGAAGCTCACAGCAGCAAGAAAGACAACAAACGCTGATCGGGTGATTGGCCCGCATCGCCAATTCCGCGTTTACAGCAGCGCCAGCAGCCCCAAAACATTGCCGGATGACCCAAGCCGTGCTTTAGTCCCCTCATATTCATCAGGAATTAGGAGTGAGCAGGGTGTCTGGGAAATTCGAACTTTATACCGATAATGCGGGCGAATTCCGCTTCCGCCTGAAAGCAGGCAACGGCGAGAACATTCTGGCCAGCGAAGGCTACAAGCAGAAAGCCAGTGCTGAGAACGGTATTGAGTCAGTTAAAAAGAACGCTGGCGATGATGGGCGGTATGAGCGCAAGGAAACAGCAGCCGGCAAGCACATGTTCAACCTGAAAGCCACCAATGGCCAGGTGATCGGCACCTCGCAAAGCTATGCCAGCGCCTCTGGCCGCGACAATGGCATCGAGTCCGTCAAGAAAAACGCCCCTGATGCAGCAGTGGACGACAAAACCGGCTAAGATTGCCGGTGTGACAGACACAAGGCCCACCGGCCTTGTGCAGCCACGCCCGTCCGGGGCCCCGGTTACCCTTGGCTCCCCTCACTTTGCGTCTGCCGCCTCCCGGCCAGCGCATCTGCGATCCGGAGCGGCCTGGGGTTGTTGCCATCGGGCCGCGCAGGCCAGCCTTCACGATGCCGGCTGCGGTCGCCATCGGTTTCCTCGGTCTGGTCGTGAAACAGCATCACTTGGGTCGGGTACGGCATGTCAATTCCGTTTTCATCCAGCGCCTTGTAGACAGCCTCGATCACCTGGGCAAAGGTCTGCACCACGCTTGCCCGGTCGGATTTGGTCCACCAGCGCAGGCGGATATTGTTGCCATTGTCAGCAATCGCCCAAGGCAGCACTTCCGGCGCCGGGTCCTCCAGCACCCCGTCGCATCCGCGCGCAGCCTCCAGCATGATCCGCTTGGCGTCGTCCCAGCTGTCGTTGCAGCCGATCTGCACGTCATACTGCGAACGGCGCTGCTCAAACGCTGTGTTGACGGTGACGGCATCGGTGTAAATGTCAGAATTCGGAATGACAACGCGGCGCCCGTCGTATGTTTTAATGAGCGTTGCCCGGGTTTCGATCCGCTCCACCGTGCCTTCATGCCCGCCAGAGATAATCTGGTCCCCAACCGAAAACTGGCGCAGCAGAATCAGGATCCCCGCCAGCAGGTTCTGCAGAATGTCCTTAAAGGCAAAGCCGATGGCAACGGAGCCGATACCCAGGCCGGCAAACAGATCCGCAGGAGTGATGGAGGGCGCAATGACCGTGATCGCCAGCATCAGACCGACAATGATCAGCGCCCATTTTATCAGGGCTGCGCCGACCTCGCCCAGATTGTCCCGCCCGCGTCTTTTTCCGGCCTTACTCACGACACCGGCAACCAGCCTGGCCAGCAGCCAGAACACGGCAAGCAGAACAAGCGCGATGCCAAGGTTGGGCAGGATCCTGAAAAAGCCGTCCACCCAGCTGTCTATCTTCTCAAAAACATTGCCGACATCCGCATCCACCTGCTCCATCTGTCTTCCTCTCTTGGCTCCGGTCAGGTAAAACGCCTGTCATCCTCGAAGGTTCCATGCTGCGGCCCGGCTCCGCCCCCGCTGCGGCCGGAACTGCATTTCTTTCCCTTGATCCGGCCCGCATTTCTGCCTATACGTCCGCAAGTCTGGATTCGCTTTTGCGGCTCCGGACTGCTGGCTGTTGGATCAATCCACCTGAAGATCTTCTTCGGTTTTCACCCGGGACCTGACCGCCAGAAGCAAGAAACAGACTGCATGATCTCTGGCGGGCTGCCTGTGGCGGGACCCGGTGAAGACCAAGAGCTCTCATGACGGTGCAAACCTCTGCGGAAAAACTGCAGGCCAATTTAGGAGAGTTGCGATGAACTTGATCGCACAGCTGGAGGCGGAACAGATCGCCGCCCTGGGGAAAGATATCCCTGATTTCAAAGCCGGCGACACCATCCGTGTCGGCTTTAAGGTGACCGAAGGCTCGCGTTCGCGCGTGCAGATGTACGAAGGTGTTTGCATCAGCCGTAAAAACGGTTCGGGCATTGCCGGTTCGTTCACCGTCCGCAAGATTTCGTTCGGCGAAGGCGTGGAGCGTGTGTTCCCGCTGCATTCGACCAACATCGACAGCATCACCGTTGTGCGCCGCGGCCGCGTGCGCCGCGCCAAACTGTACTACCTGCGCGAGCGCCGCGGCAAGTCGGCCCGTATCGCAGAAGATGCACACTACAAGCCCAAGAAAGCCTGAGGAGCGGTATCATGAAAAAAGACACTCATCCCGAATACCACTTCATCGACGTCAAAATGACCGACGGTACCATCATCAAGATGCGCTCCA
>NZ_LUKH01000119.1:0-5704 GCF_001593695.1 Leisingera sp. F5
CCGGCACCGGCAAGCAGGAATTTGACGGTTTCGACCTGAAACAGCATCGCCTGAAGCCAGTGCGCACCCATGTCTGGCATGACTGGATCTTCGTCAATCTGGACGCCAGCGCACCGGAGTTTGAGGACTACGCCGCACCGCTGATTGATCGTCTGGAGGGGATGGATTTTGCCAAGGTAGAGCCGATCGGCCTGCTCGATTTCGGCGAGATCGACACCAACTGGAAACTGATCATGGAGAACTTCATCGAGCCTTACCATGTCCAATTCGTACATGCCTCGACCACCGACCAGCCGCTGGAGGACCATTACACCATCACCGACGGCAACTGTATCGGCAGCGCCGTGGACCTGAAGGAGGAGATCGGCACCTCCGGCAGCCTGGGCGTCAGCTCCCGTTATCTGACGCTCTATCCCAACTTCATCCTGGGCCGCTACTTCCCCGACCAGCTGGGGGTTTACCTCAACGTGCCCATCGGCCCCGGCAAGATGCGCCAGTACCGCGCGCTTTACACCACCGAAGGCCGGGAACTCAGCGCCGAGGAAATCGAAGGCCTGAAAACTCTCTGGTGGGATGTCCACAAGGAAGACCACGAGATGGTCGAACGCATGTTCGAGGGCCGCAAATCCCCTGTTGCGGCCGACGGCGGCCTGCTGTCGCCCGCCTGGGAAGACAGCGTCCGCGCCTTCCAGGACCTGATCGAACGCGACTTGGCCAGCACAGGGGCCAGCAGCCCGGCTAATGCCTGAACCAAAAGGAACAAACCCAATGAGTGAACTCATTTCCAAGGGTTTCCGCCTGGCCCACACGATGATGCGGGTGATGGACATGGAGAAATCGCTGGAATTCTATTGCGGAATTCTGGGCATGGAGGTGCTGCGCCGCACTGACTATCCCGAGGGCAAATTCACAAATACCTTCATCGGCTACGGCCCGGAAGCGGAATCCCCCACCTTGGAGCTGACCGCCAACTGGGACCAGGAAGAGCCTTACGACAAGGGCAACGGCTGGGGCCATATCTGCATCGAAACCCCGGACGTCTATGCCGCCTGCGAGCAGCTGGCAGCAACCGGTGTGAACATCACCCGTCCTGCTGGCCCGATGAAGAACGGCACCCGCGTCATCGCCTTCTGCGAGGACCCGGACGGCTACAAGGTCGAACTGAACGAAAGCATCCTGAAACACCTTGCCAGCGAGGGGAACTAACCCATGGGCGACGCACCTCAACTCTTCAAATTCGACCTGGTCCAGGAGCGTTATGACTCCATGGGCGGCAGCGACACCTACATCAAACCGATGGTCACCAGCGAATTCAGCAAGTCCATGTGCGGCGGCATCAATGTGCTGAACAACATCAAGGTGCCGTGGGACCTGACCTGCGACGAGATCATCTATTGCCTGGAGGGCACCTTCCGGCTGGTCTGCGACGGCAAGGAATACATCTGCAACCGCGGCGACGTGCTGTTTGTGCCCAAGGATAACCACATCTCCTACGAGGCGGACGGCAAATGCGTGATCTTCTACGCCGCCTATCCGCATAACTGGAAACAGCTGGCCGGGATCACCGAGGTTCCGGGCATCGACCCCGCGGATTTCGTCCCCGGCTAAGCCACGCCGCTCCTGGCGACTGGGCACCCTCGTCCCTGCATCAGGTTATGCATGATGGACGGCGGGTTGCCCGCCTTTTCGCCAGGCAACTGCTCAACACCCGAAACCAACAGTCACGCTGACCGGCCTCCGGCAGCGAATGATAACTGATTGCCTTTTTAGGGAGGAAAACATGCTGAAAGCCAATCCCGAAGCAAAGATCTACTACGACAATTTCCAGGACGCGGTGGAGCGCAACCGCCCCCGCATCCCCGAAGTGCGCGAACGGCTGGAAGCGGCCGGCGTCAAATACGTGATGGCCGCCTGGATCGACCTGCACGGCATCCCCAAGACCAAACCGGTGCCGATGAGCGATTTCGAACCGCTTTGCCTGGGCAAGGGCCCGCAGTTCGCGGTGCATTCGATTTCCTTCGTGCCGGAACTCAGCCCCGCCGACAGCGACCAAGTGGTGGTGCCGGATCTCGATGCGGTCTATGTCTGCCCCTGGGACACCACCCTGGCGATCATCTTCTCGGATCTCTACTGGGAAGACGCGCCCTACAATGTCTGCCCGCGCCAGGCCCTGCGGCGCGCCATGCACGAGGCCGCGCAGGAGGGCTACACCGGCTTTGCCGGCGTCGAGCCGGAATTCATCGTGATGAAATACGATGAGGCCGGTCAGCCAGTGAAAGCCTTTGACGACGATCCTGCAGACGGCCTGCGCCCGCGCCGCCAGGCGTTTGGCTATGACGTGGAATATTCCATCGATTCCATGTCCTTCCTGAAAGACATGATCGACATCATCGAAGGCCTGGGCTGGAACCTGCACGATGTGGTGGCCGAGGGCGCCTATTCCCAGTTCGAGCTGGATTTCCACTACACCAACATGCTGGAAATGTCCGACCGGCTGGCGTTTTTGCGCATCACCCTGAAGGAAGTCGCCAAGAAACACGGGCTGTTCGTGACCTTCATGCCGAAGCCGACGGTGGGGGACTGGCGCTCCGGCGCGCATATCAACATGTCGATGCAGCATGAAAGCCGCCCCGGCCAGAACATCTTTGAAACCCCGGACGGCGAATGGAGCGACGAAAGCCGCTGGGCCGTGGGCGGCCTGATGCAGCACGCCGAGGCAATCACCGCGATCACCTGCCCCACCGTGAACTCCTACAACGGGCTGGTGCCGCGAGTGGGCGGTTTCGAGGGCGGCACCGTCACCTGGGCGCCGACCAACATCACCTACGGGTTCAACAACCGCTCCGCCCAGTTCCGGCTGCCGCAAAGCCGCCACTGCATCGAAAACCGCGCCTGCGACATGACGATGAATGTCTATCTGGCAATGGCGATGCACCTGAGCTGCGCGGTGATGGGAATCAAGAATAAGATCGACCCGGGCAAGCCCACAGATTTCGACCTTTACTCCAAGACCGAGGCGGAACTGACCGAATTGGGCATCCGCCGCCTGCCCCGCACCCTGTTCAGCGCGACCGAGGCGCTGCGCCAGGACGAGATGGCCGAGCACGTGATGGGGCCGGTAATGCGCAAGTCGTTCCTGGAATACAAGAACGACGAATGGGAGCGCTATCACCAGTCGGTTACCGACTGGGAAGTGCAGGAATACATGCGCCTCTACTAAACGCTCCCAGCAAAGGACAGACCCATGACCCAGGCCCTTCGGACGATACCAGCAACCCGGGCCAAGGACACGCGCCCGAAACTGCGGATCTTCGAGTTCAAATCGGAGATCCCCGCATCCTGGCGCCTCACCCTCGGCGTGGCGGTCTGGGTCATCTTCTTTGCCATCTGGCAGCTCGCCGCCTGGTCCGGCGTGATGCCCGCAATCCTGCTGCCAGGGCCCGGCAAGGTCCTGACAGCGCTCTATACGCTCTTTGCCGAGAGCGGTTTTCTCGGTGATGTGCTGGTCAGTGTCTGGCGGGTGATGCTCAGCTTTGTCCTGGCCTGCGCCCTAGCGGTGCCGCTTGGCATCCTGATGGGCGCGTTCAAGACGGTCGAAGCGTTTTTCTCCCCCTTTGTATCCGCCTGGCGCTACCTGCCCGCCCCGTCCTTCATTCCCCTGTTGCTGATGTGGTTCGGGGCGGGCGACGCGCAAAAACTGGCTCTGCTGTTCATCGGTGTGATTTGGTTCCTGATCACCCTGATCGCCGACCACACCAAGGCAGTGCAAAAGGATCTGATCAACACATCGGTGACCCTTGGCGGCTCCCGCTTGCAGGTGCTGCGCACCGTTGTGGTCCCGGCAGCGCTCCCCAACATTGTGATCGCCATGCGCCAGATGCTGGCGGTCAGCTGGACCTATCTGGTGATCGCCGAGATCACCGCCGCAGACGCCGGTATCGGCGCCATGATGATGCGCGCCAAACGCTTCCTGCATGTGGACCAGATCATGGCCGGAATCCTGGTGATCGGCCTTCTGGGGCTGATCTGCGACTACCTGCTGCGGGCGCTGCATGCCCAGGCATTCCAATATCTCGACGAATATTCCTGAGGAGCCGGAGCAGAACCCGAAAACAACAGGCCAAACAACAAAGTGACGTCGCAAGAGAGGTATCGTGACGATGACCAAGAAACTGCTGAAATCCGCCAGCCGCTGCATTGCAGCCCTCGCGCTGGCAGGCGCCGCCGGGCCAACATGGGCCGTAGAAAGCGTCAAGATCGCGGGCTTCACCTGGCCAGGCTACGGCTTCTGGCACATTGCGGCGGAAAAGGGCCTCGCCCCGGACCTGGACATCCAGTACCAGACCATCGAAGACCCCTATGAAAGCTTCAACCTGGTCGCCGCCGGCCAGCTCGACGTTGTCTCCTCCACTGCCGAATTCACCCCTGTCGGCGT
This sequence comes from Leisingera sp. F5, assembly GCF_001593695.1. Lineage (NCBI taxonomy): Bacteria > Pseudomonadati > Pseudomonadota > Alphaproteobacteria > Rhodobacterales > Roseobacteraceae > Leisingera > Leisingera sp. F5. The sequence goes on from NZ_LUKH01000119.1 coordinate 4,436, forward strand.
CGAGCGCGGCTTGCCGGTCAAGCTGGTCGCCTTCGGCAACCTTTCCTATGGCACCGACAAGATCGTCGCCGGGCCGGGGATTGAAACCGCCGCCGACCTTGCGGGCAAGGAAGTCGCCGTGCTGGAGGGCGGCTTGGCGCAGATCTACGTCGCCATGTGGCTGGAACAGAACGGCGCCGCCTATGACTCCGTCACCTACCGCAACATCATCGCCGACGATGCCTTTGCCGCGATGATCGGCGGCGGCGTAGCGGCCTCGGAGTTCTGGGAGCCCTATGGCACCAACACCCTGAAAGCGCTGGAAGGCGCCAGCGTTCTGGCCCAGTCCAAGGACCCCTACTGGCTGCAAAGCGGCGTTATCGCTGACGGCCACTATATGAGCGACGCCCTGATCAACGACCGCCGCGACGTGGCGCTGCTGACCATGAAGGCGATGTATGATGCCATCGCCTGGTGGAAACAGAACCCGGATGAGGGCAACCGGATCATCGCCGGCGGCATGAGCATGAGCCTGGCGGACGTCGAGCTGGTGATCGGCAAGAACGGCACCGGGCTGGATGGCGGGCTTTATGTCTATGACTTCATGGAAGCGGCGCAATTCTGCGGCTCCGCGCCCGGCAACCCGCCCTTTGATCAGAAGAACGGCCAGATCAACGATCACTGGAATCTGGTCAGCGGCTGGTGGGTCAAGTTCAACCTGATCGAGGCCGCGGCACCGCCGGAAACCGGCATCGACTGCAGCCTGCACAAGGAGCTTTACGACAGCGGCTACCGCGGTTGATCCACCTGACCTGCAATGAGGGGCGCATCATGCAATCCAGCACAATTCTATCCGTCCGGAATGTCTGCAAGACATTCCCCACTCGCGGCGGCGGGGTCGAAGCCTTGCGCGATGTGTCCTTCTCGGTGGCCCGCAACGAGCTTTGCGTGCTGCTGGGGCCCTCGGGCTGCGGCAAATCCACGCTGCTGAACATCGTGGCGGGCCTGCATACACCCACCAGCGGCAGCCTCAGCCTGGAGGGCCGGCCCATCCACGGCCCGGCGCGCGAGCGCGGTATGGTGTTTCAAAGCTACACCTCCTTTCCCTGGCTGACAGTGCTGGAGAACGTCGAATACGGCATGAAGCTGAACGGCATCCCCAAGGCAGAACGCCGCGAGCGGGCGCTGCATTACATCGGCCTGGTGCATCTGACGAAGTTCCGCGATGCCTACCCCAAGACCCTCTCCGGCGGCATGAAACAGCGGGTCGCCATCGCCCGCACCCTGGCC
>NZ_LUKH01000120.1:0-5700 GCF_001593695.1 Leisingera sp. F5
CCAGTTCACCCATCGGCGTGTCGGCGTCGGCGCTGGCCGCGGCTTGCTGGCTAAGGCCCAGGTCCTTCAGCATCAGCTCAGCCGCAAATCCGGGCTGGTAATTGTTGTCCGCGGGCGAAGCCGGGCCGACGCCGGGGGCGGGGCAATAGGCATTCATGGTCCAGCTATAGCCGGAGGATGTGGAGACCACGTCGAACATCTTCTGCCGGTCGAGGCCCAGTTTGTCTGCCAGCGCAAAGGCCTCGCAGGTGGCAATCATGGTGACGCCGAGGATCATGTTGTTGCAGATCTTGGCGGCTTGGCCAGCGCCGGCCTCGCCGCAATGCACAGCCTTCTGGCCCATGATATCAAACAGCGGTTCGGCGGCGGCAAAGGCATCAGCCGAGCCGCCGGCCATGAAGGTGAGCGTGCCGCCGGCCGCGCCGCCGATGCCGCCGGAGACCGGGGCGTCCACGGACAAAAGACCTGCGGCGTCGGCCTGTTGGGCCACCGCGCGGGCCGAGTCCACATCAACGGTGGAACAGTCAATGAAGGCGCCGCCTTTGGTCATCGCCGGGATGATCTCAGCGGCGACAAGGCGCAGGATGGCGCCGTTGGGCAGCATGGTGATGACGGCCTCTGCACCTGCCGCGGCCTCGGGGCCGGAGGCGGCCATGGTCACGCCTTCGATGCTGACATCGGCCATATCAAAACCGGTGACCTCATGGCCTGCCTTGGCCAGGTTGGCGGCCATCGGCCCGCCCATGTTGCCAAGCCCGATAAATCCGATTTTCATGTGAGTTCCTCCTCGAATGTCAGCGCATCGGCGCCGAGCGGCGCCAGCATGTCTTCAATCGCCTGGGCCGGCACCGGCTGGCCCGCATATTGCCATTTCGGATTGCGGTCCTTGTCAATGATCTGGGCACGGATGCCCTCCAGGAAATCGCTCTGCTCCATGGCGCGGAATGTGTAGCGGTATTCCAGATCCAGCGCCCGGCGGATAGCAGGGCCATCAGCACGCAGGCGGCGCAGCATTTCCAGCGTGCAAGCCATCGACAGCGGCGAGTTGCGGCTAAGGGGCTTCAGCGTCGCGGCGGCAAAATCGCTGTCCTCGGCCTGGAGGCTGGCTTGAATGTCTTCCAGCGAGTCCTTGGCGAAATGGCGGGTGATATCCGCCAGTGCCGGGCGCAGCTTTCCTTGCGGAGCAGGCAGGGCGGCGTCCTCCACCAGTTTAGCGGCGCCGGTTTCTTCCAGCGCGGAAATCAGTGCGGGCCATTGCTCTTGCGGGATGAAAAAGTCAGCAAAACCCGCAAGGATCGCGTCATCCGCGCCCATCCGGGCCGCGGTCATGCCAAGATATTCACCCAAATGGTCCGGCGCCAGCGCCAGCATCAGTGATCCGCCCACATCCGGCACCAGGCCGATGCCGACCTCGGGCATGGCAATCTGGCTGGTCTCATTCACAATCCGGTGGGTGCCATGGCAGCCGATGCCTACGCCGCCGCCCATTGTGAAGCCCTGCATGAAGCTGATCACCGGTTTCTTGTATTCGAAAATCAGCGCGTTCAGCCTGTATTCATCGCGCCAGAAGGTGCGGCCATAGCTGTAGTCGCCCTTGGTGCCGGTATCATACAGCTCGGCAATGTCGCCACCGGCGCAAAAGGCCTTGTCGCCCTCGGCATCGATCACCACCAGCTTGACGTTGTCGTCATCGGCCCAGCCGCGCATGGCGGCATCAATCGCCATGCACATCTCATAGCTCATCGCGTTCAGCGCCTTGGGGCGGGTAAAGGTGATGCGGCCGGCCTGGCCGGTCTTGCGGATATGGATATCACTCATCCTGGGTGCTCCATCGTGGTGTTGCGCCGGTGTAATTTTGTCGGCTGCAGGTTACTCAGCTATCAGCTGGCGGGCGACGATCAGGCGCATGATCTCGTTGGTGCCTTCCAGGATCTGATGCACCCGCAGGTCGCGGACGATCTTCTCGACACCGTAGTCGGCCAGATAGCCGTAGCCGCCGTGCAGCTGCAGGCAGCCGTTGGCCACGTCAAAGGCGGTGTCGGTGACCATCAGCTTGGCCATGGCGCAAAACTTGGAGGCGTCATGCGCGCCGGTGTCCAGTTTCCACGCCGCCTGGCGCAGGAAGGTGCGGGCAGCCTGCAGGCGGGTTTCATATTCCGCCAGCCGGAACTGCAGTGCCTGGAACTGGTTGATGGACTTTCCGAAGGCCTTGCGCTCGGACATGTATTGCACGGTCTGGTCCAGCGCCGTCTGGGCGCCGCCTAGAGCACCCGCCGAAATGTTCAGCCGCCCGCCGTCGAGGCCTGCCATGGCGTAGGAAAAGCCCTTGCCTTCCTCGCCGATCAGGTTGTCCGCCGGGATCGCGCAATCGTCGAATTGCACCTGCGAGGTGGGCTGCGCCTTCCAGCCCATCTTGTCCTCCAGCGCGCCGAACGACAGGCCTTGTGCGCCATCCTCGACCACCACGGTTGAGATCCCCTTGGGGCCATCCTCGCCGGTGCGGCACATCACGACATAGGCGTCGGAGTAGGAGCCGCCGGAGATGAACGCCTTGGTGCCGTTCAGCACATAGCCTTCATTGCTGCGCTCAGCGCGGGTTTTGAGGGCCGCAGCGTCGGAACCGGAACCGGGTTCGGTCAGGCAGTAGGAGAAGATCTTCTCCATCGTGCAAAGCGCGGGCAGCCATTTCTGCTTAGTCTCTTCTGACCCGAACTTATCGATCATGCCGCCGCACATGTTGTGGATCGACAGGAACGAACCAATGGCGGGGTCGGCCATCGCCAATGCTTCGAACACCAGGGTGGCATCCAGGCGGGTAAGACCGGAGCCGCCGTATTCCTCGGACACGTAAAGCCCGCCGAACCCCAGTTCTGCCAGCCGCGGCCACAGAGATTTGGGGATGGTGCCGTCTTTTTCCCACTGGCGGGAATGCGGCGCGATGTTTTCCTGGCCGAATGCTTGGGCCATGTCGAAAATGGCCTGCTGTTCCTCAGTCAGCGCGAAATCCATAAGCAGCTCCTCCCGTCGCTCAGATGAATTGAACAGTTGTTTATTTAATAACGAGCGGGCGGGGCTGAGGCAAGCTGCGCAAATGCAAAGCCGCCGTGCAGGATTGCTGTAGCGGTGTAGCGGGACACTTCGCGTTGCAGTGCGGGACACTTCCCGTTGCAATATCCGGAAATCTGCCGCCCAAACCGTAAAAAAACGCAGGGCGGCAGAGAGTTTTTAATACCCCTTAAAGAGGGTGTGTAGGGTTTTTGAAGGTTTCGGAGCGCGGGAACCTAAGCACAGTCCAGCACCCGCCGCGCCGCGCTCGTCCAGGTGAGGGTAAAGCGCAGGTTAGAGCGCTGGTCCATGGTTTCCCCGGCAAAGTCTGGCAGTGCGCGTGCAGCTTCGCTCTTGCCGGTGTATTTCTTCCAGGTCGGTTGAAGGATCAAGCGATTTGACCCGCCGGATGAATAGGGCGGATCGGTAAACAGCCCTCCGACACTGGCCGTGCTGAGATTGTCTTGGAAGGTCAGGGCGTCGGTCAGGGCGATGGTCTGGGCGATGGTGAGGCCGGGGGCGGCCTCAGATTTGATCTTGAAAGCGGAGGTCATGGTTTGGAGCCTTTCCATCGCGCTCATTGGAAGTATCCTGGCGCTTTGGTGAAGGGCTCAGCGGCCTCTGGGAATTGTGTGCCTTGCATCTTGGGCACTTGATGGCGAGCGTGCCACTGAGGGCGCCCGGCTCAATTTTGAATAACAATCTGCGGCATTCCCCGCAACGCTGGTCTTGCAGCTTCAAGTGGAATCACTCCAAAGAGACCGGGTCATTGAGGACATGGACCGGCGTTGTTGCAGAACTCTGACTATTGAGGATTCACATCAGGAATCCATGCGCTTGCACGGTCCGCATGAGCAAACCATCCCGCTCCCGCGATCGCACAACGAACTGGTCCAGCTACAATGCCGCGTTGCGCAAGCGGGGCTCACTGCTGATCTGGGTGGACAAGGACATGACTTGGCGTGCGCCGCAGGAATGCCGCCCGGGCCGCCCAGCGGTCTTTTCCGACGCGGCGATCCAGTTCTGCCTGTCGATCAAAGCGCTGTTCAAGCTGCTCTTGCGGCAGACCGCCGGGATGGCGTCGAACCTGCTCCGGCTGGCAGGTCCGGATTGGCCCGTGCCCGGCTTCTCCACCCTCTGCCGCAGGCAGAAGACACTGGCGGTGCAGATCCCGTATCGCCGCATGGACGGCCCGCTCAACCTGCTGGTCCCCTCTCGGGGCATCACTCTGTGATGCCCTGCCGGGCAATGGACAGCACCGGGATCAAGTTGCTTGGGGATGGCGAATGGCAGGCCCGCAAGCACGGGGTGCAGGGCCGCCGCCAATCCCTGCCCGGCAGTTGATTGCAAAGCAATCAATGAGAGGGGCGCAAGGTGCATCTGGCCATGGACACGGCGACCTCCGGCATGCGCGCTGTGGAATTCACTCCAAGCCGCGACGGCGACAGTCCTGTGCTGCCGGCCTGTGCTGCCGGACCTGCTCGGTCAGATCCCCGAGGCCGAGCAGATCGGCACCGTGACCGCTGACCGGGCATATGACACGCGCCGCTGCCACACCGCCATCATCGGCCGGCAAGCCACCCCGGTCATCCCGATCCGCAAGAACGGGCGCGCGCGGAAAGAGGATTGCCCGGCTGCGCGGGTCCGCGACGAGACACTGCGTGCCACCCGCCACTACGGCCGGGCGTTCTGGAAGCGCTGGACCGGATACCACGCCCGAAGCCGCATCGAAGCCAAGATGCGCCGCCTCAAGGCTTTCGGCGAGCCCATCGCCGCAAGAGACCCCGAGCGCCAGACCGCCGAGATCCACATTCGCATCGCTCTTATGAACCGCTGCAACGCGCTCGGCACCGACAAGACCGTCCGCGTGGCATGAAGTCAGTGGGGAAAGGGGAAGTCACACCTCACGTGTGAGTTCTGCAACAATGCCGTTCACAGACCTGGACGATATGGGGGGCGAGGGCGTTTTTTCGGCGTCTCAGGCTCAGGAAATCATCAAAATTATGCACACAATCAACCAAGAAAAGGCAGCTTGAACTGCCCTATAGGCGCAAAAGAAAGGCCATCGTATGAGCCCCAGGAAAGGCAGGTTCATCGAATGATTTTTCCACGATGGTGATCCGGATGGAATGGTAACAGCCACTATTCCCTTTCAATGGACTGGGCACGTGCTGCGTGTGCCCCGCGGAAAAATTGATGAAGGGCTGAAGGAACCTGAGGCCAACCAGCCAGGAATTTACTCCCTGAGCGGGCAAGGACGCGCTGCTGACAGCGGCAGTTACCGCCGCCGCAGCAGGTAGATATCCATGATCCAGCCATGCTCGGCCCTTGCCTTGGCGCGGGTTTCAATGATCTGGTCGGCAACCTCCGCCAGCGGGCCTGCCACGGAAATCTGGTTTTCCATGCCCGCGTAGGCGGTCCAGAAGATCTCTGTCTCTTGCGCATCAATGGACTGGAACGAACATTCCCCGTCCAGCATGATCACCAGCGTATCAGCGCTGTCCGGCCAGCCGTTTTCGCGCAATTGCCGCCCGGTGGTGATGGTGAAGGGGGCGCCGATCTCGTTCACGGGAATCGCTTGCGCCGCGGTCAGTGCCTGGATCGAGGTGATGCCCTGCCGGTGCGCGACGAGGCCACCAAAAGCTACCGTCGGCG
>NZ_LUKH01000121.1:0-5652 GCF_001593695.1 Leisingera sp. F5
TGGATGCGGATCAAGTAAACTCGGCGGGGGCCTACAGCAGCCCCAGCTGCACCGGGATCGGCGCATAGCCGCGTTTCATCTGCCGGTCCCGGAAGCGTTCAAAAATCGCCATCGCCTCTGCTTGGGCGGCAAAATACGTCCGCTTCTGAACCCCGCCTGGCGCATTCAGCGGTCCCGACACACGCTCAACACACCAGTCGCCGAACAGCGTCGGCGTCAGGCTCAGCTGGCAATAGCGGTGCTTGCCTTCACTATGGTCGTATTTCTCGAAGCGGATGTGCAATGGGGGACCCGGGGCGCGTAAAAAGGTCCGCACCGTATGCATCGAAGCGGACCTTTTGTCCATTACCGTACACAGCCGATTTTAGAGGCTGGCGCCGGAGCTACACATCGCCGGTGTATTCGCCGCGCGCCGGGTAGTTGTTGGGGATCGCAAAATCCAGCGCCGCCACCAGTTCCGCGAAATGCGGGCGCACAAACGGCATGGTCTGCACCGCGCCGTAATACAGCGTCTGCTCCGGTGTCACCAGAAACAGGCCGGGTTCCGAGAACAGCGCGGGTTCTTCGATCCCGATCGAGGTCTTGCCGCGCGAGGTAGAGATATAGAGACCCCAGTCCTTGGCCGCCGAGAGCGGCAGGTCATAGCCAAATCGCAGTTCCTTGGCTTCGATCTTGTCGGCCATCGCGCGGGTGCGCTCCTGGCCGTCCGAGCTGATAGCGATGCAATCAACACCGCGCTCAGCGAAGGCCGCGACCTTCTTCTCGAACTCCTTCAGATAAGTGGCGCAGATCGGACAATGCAGGCCGCGGTAGAAACAGATCACAGTGCCGCGCTCAGCAGTTTCCGCGGACAGGTCGAACGGACCGTGGTCCAGCGTCGGCAGGGTCAGCTCCGGGGTTTTCTGGCGGGGGATCAACATGGGGATGCTCCTTGTAAGTCGTGGTGTGAGTGGTGGCGTGAGTGGTGGTTGATCCACTGTATTGCGCAGCTTAATGTCTTATAAATCCGAAAAACATGACGGGAACCTCGAAATCATGGACCGCCTCACTACTTTGATGGACCGCTTTCAGCTCGCCGTGCAGGCCGCCGGGCCTGGAGAGGCCAATCTGATTGCGCTGGCAGATGAGGCGGGGCAGCCGGTGCGGATCCTCTATCGCGCCAAGGGCACGCTGGCGGATCCGGACCCTGGCACGGTCATGTGGGCCGCGCGGGTGGAATGGTCGGGCAACAGCAATCCGTTCCTGGCGGCCCTGCCGCCGGTTGTGGACTACGGCATCGGCAGCAATGCCGAGGCACAGGGGCTGGTTCGCTTGATGCGGGACGAGGCCGAGGGGCAGCATTGCGGCGCGCAATCGGTGATCAACAGGCTGGGCGAGGTGCTTATGGTGCGCCTGCTGCGCAATCAGATCCAAAAGGGGGCCACTGAACCGGGGCTGCTGGCAGGCCTTGCAGACCCGCGCCTCAGCAGGGCCATTGTGGCAATGCACGACCATCCCGGCAGGCTTTGGACCAATGCAGATCTGGCGCAGGAAGCGGGGCTGTCGCTGTCGCGCTTTTCTGAACTTTTTGCGTCGGAGGTCGGGGAAACCCCAATAGGGTATTTGCGCCGCTGGCGCCTGATCCTCGCGCATCAGGATCTTGCCCGCGGCGACAGGGTTGAGGCGGTGGCACGCCGCTATGCCTATGGTTCGCCCGAAGGGTTCACTCGCGCCTTCCGCAAGGTTTACGGTGTCGCGCCGGTTTCGTTGCGTCGTGCGGCTTAGGATGCTCGCTGTCTAGGAAAGTGGTTTCAGGCTGGCAGTGCGGCGTAAATGAGTATTTATAAAAAGGTGAAAGAGCAGGCAGCGCATTTCATCTTTTCTCAAATACTCCCTTTCCCCTGCCCGGCAGGCGGCTTTGCCGCCGAGAGGGGAGGCAACGGCGCGCCAGCGCCGTTCCATTATGGTTTCCAGGTCAGGAAATTCCCGATCATCCGCAGGCCCGTGGCCTGGCTTTTCTCAGGATGGAATTGCATGCCCAGCATGGTGTCCCGCCCGACCACCGCGGTCACGTCGCCGGCATAATCCACATGTGCCAGCCGTTCTGCCGGGGTGGACACGCGGAAATGGTAGGAGTGCACGAAATACACGTGATCGCCGGAAGCAATACCGTCAAATACCGGGTGTGCTGTCTCGATCACCAGATCGTTCCAGCCCATATGCGGCACCTTCAGGGATGCATCTGCCGGCGTGATCTTCACCACATCGCCGCCAACCCAGCCTAGGCCCGGGGTCTCCTCGTATTCATGCCCGGTGGTCGCCATCAGCTGCATGCCGACGCAGATGCCCAGGAACGGGCGGCCCTTCTGCTCCACCGCCTCGACCATGGCGTCATAGATGCCCTTGTGGCCGCGCAGCTCTGCCGCGCAGGCGGGAAAGGCGCCGTCGCCGGGCAGAACCAGCCGGTCGGCCCGGGCAACCACATCGGCGTCGGAGGTCACAACGACCTCGCCCGCATCCACTTCCCGCGCCATGCGCTGAAAGGCCTTCTCGGCGGAGTGCAGGTTGCCGGATTCGTAATCGATAATCGCGGTCAGCATAACGGGCTCTCCAGGCGGTAAGAAACTCGCATGCTGCCTAGCGCAACAGCCGGGCGCTGCCAAGCCTTCAGCGAATGTGCAGCACCTCCTCCAGAACTTCAGGGGCCAGCGGTGTGCCATCCGCGGTGGCGGCGTGCTGCTGGAACACCTTGAAGCCCGGCGGAACCGTGGCGCCGCGCACTGCGTCGTCCAGAAAGATGAACTTGCTGTTGTCCGGTGTGAATTCGAACCAGCCGGGGTCATCGAAAGTGCCCGCATAGACCCTCAGCCGGTCCGGCCAGCGTTCGAATGTCAGATGGGTCTTTGTGCCGCAGTTTGCGCAGAAATGCACGTTCACCTCCTTGCCGCTGCCGCCGGAGAGGTGAGCGTAGCGGGCTGGAGACCCTTCGGTGATCTGAAAACGGGTGATGTCGAAAATCGGTTCCACCATTCCCAGCGCACCCGTGGCCCGCTGGCAGAACCGGCAAAAGCAGGCAGTGACCCACAAGGGGTCGCTGGTTACCTGGTAACGCAAGGCGCCGCACAGGCAGCCGCCGTCGTGAATGGTCATTGAATAGCCCCCCTGCAAAACAACTGCAGGGAGCATATCACGGATCGGCTGTTACAGCGCACCCTTGGTGGAGGGAATCGCATCGGCTTTGCGCGGGTCGGTTTCCACCGCCAGCCGCAGCGCGCGGGCCACGGCTTTGAAGGCCGCCTCCGCAATGTGGTGGCTGTTGAACCCGTGCAGCTGGTCGATGTGCAGGGTGATGCCGCCATGGGTGCTGAGCGCTTGGAAAAACTCGCGCACCAGCTCGGTGTCAAACGCGCCGATCTTCTGGGTCGGAAGTTCCACGTTCCAGATCAGGAAGGGGCGCGCCGAGAGGTCCAGCGCGCAGCGCACCTGCGCGTCATCCATCGGCAGGTGGCACTCGCCATAGCGGCGGATACCTTTTTTGTCCCCCAGCGCCTGCACCAGCGCCTGACCCAGCGCAATGCCGGTGTCCTCCACTGTGTGGTGGTCGTCGATGTGATAATCGCCCTTGGCGCGGATGGTCATGTCGATCAGCGAATGGCGCGCCAACTGATCCAGCATGTGGTCGAAAAAGCCAACCCCGGTCCGGTTGTCATAAACCCCGGTGCCGTCGAGGTTGATCTCGACCGAGATATCGGTTTCCGCGGTCTGGCGGGTCACTGTGGCGGTACGCATCTGCGGGCTGTCCTTCGTCAAGCTGCAGGGGCGCTTATAGGGCGGGCAGGGGGCGTGGCTCAAGTGCGGCATTGTGCATGGGGGCCAATCTGTTGCAGCAATCCCGGTCTCTTGCGCCAGCACCGCCGCCGTGCGAGCTTGGGCGCAAATTCCTGACCTTCCAAAAGGGGCACCCATGTCCACCTGCGTTTTTGTCCAAATCCGCTGCAAGCCCGGCACCACCTACAAGGTGGCCGAGGAAATCGCGCTGCGCGAAATCCACTCCGAACTCTACTCCACCAGCGGCAATTTCGACCTCATGATGAAGCTCTACATCCCCACCGGAGAGGATGTGGGCAAATACATCAATGACCAGCTGCTGCAGATCGAAGGGATCGAGCGGTCGCTGACGACAATGACCTACAAGGTGTTCTGAAACAGAAAACGCCCCGCAAACCGGGGCGTTCTTTGATTGGTTCAGGGCGGATCAGGCCGCAAGCAGCCCTTTGTCCTTCAGCTCCTCAAAGGCGCTGTCGATGGCAACTTTCATCCGCGCCAGCATGTCATCAACCTCATCCTTGGTAATGATGATCGGCGGGCACAGCGCCACCGCATTGCCTGCCACCGCCCGCAAGATCAGCCCGTTTGCCTCGCAGGCCCTCTGCGCCGCCGCCCCTGCGGCGCCCTTGTCAAAGCTAGCGCCGGTGGTCTTGTTCGACACCAGCTCCAGCGCCGCAATCAGCCCCTTGCCGCGCACTTCGCCAACCAGCGGATGATCGGTGAAGATCCCGCGCAGCTGCGCCTGCATATAGGCCCCGACATCCGCAGCGTGCTCAAACAGGTTGTCGCGCTCATAGATCTCCAGCGTTTTCAGTGCTGCCGCACAGGCCGCCGGGTGGCCAGAGTAGGTGTAGCCGTGGCCGAACACGCCGACCTCGTTGGTCTGGTCGATCATTGCCTCATACATCCAGCCGGGAATCACCGAGGCTGAAATCGGGAAATAGGCCGAGCTCAGCTGCTTGGCAAAGGTCATCAGGTCCGGTTTGATACCCATCGTAGTGCAGCCGAAATCCGCACCAGTGCGCCCGAAGCCCGTGATGACCTCATCCGCCCAGACCAGAATGCCATGTTTGCGTAGCAGCGCCTGCAGCTTCTCGTAGTATCCTTCCGGGGGCACGATCACGCCCGACGCGCCGGTGATCGGCTCCACGATCATCGCCGCGATGGTGTCGGGGTCTTCCGCCAGGATCTGCTGCTCCAGGTTGCCGATGATGCGGTCGACGAACTGCGCCTCGGTCTCGTTGCCCTGACGGCCGGTGTAGTAATGCGGCGCGTCCGAGCGCAGGATCGACAGCGCCTCCAGCGGCGCGTCGAAATGCGCCAGATTCGCGGGCAGGGAGGTCAGCGACCCCGCCGCCACCGTCACGCCGTGGTAGCCGCGTTCGCGGGTGATGATCTTGCGCTTTTCCGGCTTGCCGATAGCGTTGAAGTAATACCGCAGCATCTTCACGTGGGTGTCATTGGCGTCCGAACCGGAGTTGCCAAAGAAGATATAGGCATCCTCCACCGGGACCATCGCCTTCAGCTTTTCCGCCAATTCCATAATCGGCGCGTGGGTCTTGCCGCCGAAGGTGTGCGAGAACGGCAGCTTGTGCAGCTGCTCGGTGATCGCATCCATCACTTCGGTGTTGCTGTAACCCAGCGAGGTGCACCACAGGCCCGCCAGCCCTTCGATATATTTGTTGCCGTCCGAGTCGTAGACATAAATACCTTCGCCGCGGTCCAGGCACAGCTGCTCGGTCGCGGTGAAATTGGTGGTGGGATAGATGACAGGGGCCATGGCCAAACTCCTTGCGCGAAACACCCATGAACGTCCCATGGGGCCTATTGCCGATAGAATTGGCG
>NZ_LUKH01000122.1:0-5643 GCF_001593695.1 Leisingera sp. F5
GTATCCTCCTGATCGACCTGCCTGCAAGGGTCGTCATTTTTGTCCTGCTGCATGGGGTAATCTATTTCGTCTCGGCGGACTGGTTCGGCTCGTTCGGAGGGGATCACTGGCAGGCGCTGCAGGTGGTTGGGCCCACACTTGTTCGATCCGCCTTTTTTGAGAACATTTCCGGGGTCTACCTTTACGCGACACTGGTCAGCGCATTGCCCCTATACGCTTCAGTGATCGACAGCAATTTTGAAAGGGGCTCCGGCCGGCCGAAATGGCTGCGCAGACTGGAATACAAGCTGCCGGGCAAGTTCGGGCCGATCCTGCTTGCGCTGGTTTTCTTCGCAATATTTGCGCTGGCATTGACGGGAGTAGCCGCGGTGATCATGAGACTGCAATCGGTTTGGATCTGAGACAGGAGGATCCTTCTGCACATGGATTGCAAAACGGGTTTTGGCGAAGGCATGAAGCTCTGCGCCAGCCGGTAGTGCTGCTTCGCTCATCAAGGCTGGTTGGTCATTTGTAACAGCAGTCCAAGCTTGCCTCGCAATCGAATTGGAAGTTCTCATCAGCGCCGCCCCCAACTGAGATGCGCCGGCAGATGTTCGTTGCTAATGTGAACGCCGCGCATGAGGAGTGATCCGCACCGGGATTGCCGGTGGCACCGGATCAGCGGCGCGGCGTTCTATGCCTCGAGGGTGAGTTTCGGGGCTTTTGGTGCGGCTCCGAGACCGCGTTGGTCAATTCGGCATCATGGCACCGATTGCGTACATTCCGTCAGCGCCCTTGATCAGCATGAGGGTAACCTTGTCGCCGGGTGCAACGTCTCCCATGATTTGCGCGTCGGCCAGGAGCGGCAAGCCCATCGTCATGCCGGGCCAGCCGATTTCGGGAATGGGGTCGTGGCTGACATTTACGGAGCCATCTCTGATCGAGTTGACGACGGCGGTGGCGTGTACTGCGCCCTCCATCTGGCTATCACTCCTGTGCATGCCGGAGTGATCCATGCTGTGGGTTGTTTGAGCCAAAGCGCCGCTGGTGCAAAAGGCAAGGACAATACTGGAGAAGGTGAAGTATTTCATTGGATATCCTCTTAAGGGTCAGAGTTTCGTGAGATTCATTCGGCCGGAACGGCCGTTTCGCCCGCTGGTGGAGGGCTGCCGATCTCGCGATTAACGCGCCGCAAAGCCAGACGCTTCCAGATGACAAAGACCGCAGGGATGACGAAAAGCGTCAGCAGCGTCGCCGTGACCATGCCTCCGACCATCGGCGCCGCAATGCGCTGCATGATTTCTGATCCGGTGCCGTGGCCGTACATGATCGGGATTAGACCGGCGAAAATCGTCGCAACTGTCATCACTTTAGGACGAACACGTAGCAGTGCGCCCTCGAACACGGCTTCTTCAATATCGAGTGGCGCCAGCCTCCGGTTCTCCGAGATGGCAAGCTTCTTTCGCTTCTCCCAAGCCAGATTGAGATACAGAAGCATAACGATGGCGGTCTCGACGGCGACACCGGCCAGTGCAATGAAGCCCACCAGAACGGCGACCGAGATGTCGAAGCCGAGGTACCACAGGAACCAGACCCCGCCCGCCAGAGCCACTGGCAGCGCGGCAAGGATGATGCCAACCTCGATCACGCGGTTGAACGCCAGGAACAGCATAAGCGTGATGAGCAGCAGCGTGGCAGGTGCCACCAGTGTCAGCCGCTGCTGCATCCGCTGAATGTATTCGTACTGGCCGGACCAAGTGATGGAGTAGCCTGGCGGAAGCGCTACCTCCTCCGCGACGCGGGCGCGTGCCTCGGTCACGTAGCTGCCAAGGTCTCGGCCAGCGATGTCGATGAAGACGAAGCCGGTGCGCCGGGCGTTTTCGGACCGGATCATGCCCGGGCCGTCGACGATGCGGACCTCAGCGAGGGCACCAAGGGGGATGTGCGCCCCCGAGGGGGTCACAACCGGCAGACCCTGAAGGCGTTCAGGGCTGTTTCGCCATTCCTGCGGATAGCGCAGGTTGATCGGGAAGCGTTCGAGGCCCTCGACCGTTTCCGAGACCTGCATGCCCCCGATCGCGGTCTGCACGACATCCTGAACGTCACGCACGCTTATCAGGTAACGCGCTGCCGCTTCGCGGTTGACATCGATTTCGATGAAACGCCCGCCCACGGGCCGTTCGGCATAGGCCGATGCTGTACCCTCGATATCGGCCACGGCACGTTCGATTTCAACCCCGATTCCTTCGATGACAGAGAGATCCGCACCCGAGATCTTCACCCCGACAGGCGTCTTGATGCCGGTTGCCAGCATGTCGATCCGGTTCTTGATCGGCTGAATCCAGACGTTTGTCACCCCCGGCACCTGAACCGTGCGGTCAAGTTCCTCGCGGATCCGGTCCATCGTCATTCCCGGCCTCCATTCGGACTCCGGCTTCAGCTGGATCGTCGTTTCGATCATCGTCAGGGGCGCTGGATCGGTCGCCGATTCAGCGCGGCCGAGCTTGCCGTGGACCGTCTTCACCTCGGGCACCGTTGCGATCAACCGGTCTGTCTGCTGCAGGATCTCGCGCGCCTTGCCGATGGATACGCCCGAATACAGTGAGGGCATGTAGAGAAAGTCGCCTTCGTTGAGTTCCGGCATGAACTCGCTGCCTATCCGCTGAAGAGGCCACCACATCGAGCCGACCAGCGCCACCGCCAGCAGCGTCGTTGCCCAGGGCCAGGCAACCGCGGCGTCGAGAAACGGACGGTAGGCCAAGATCACTGCGCGGTTAAGCGGGTTTTTGTGTTCCGGCATGATCCGCCCGCGCACGAAGTATCCCATCAGGACCGGAACCAGAGTGATCGACAGGATCGCCGCCGCAGCCATTGCGTAGGTTTTGGTAAAGGCCAGCGGTTTGAACAGTCTGCCCTCCTGGCTTTCCAGCACGAAGACCGGGAGAAAGCTCACCGTGATGATCGCCAGCGAATAGAAAAGTGCAGGCCCAACTTCCGATGCGCATTCACCGACGATCCGCCATCGGTTCTGGTCGGTCAGCTTTTCGCTTTCCAGCCTGCGGTGCATAGCCTCGATCATAACGATCGCTGCGTCCACCATGGCTCCGATGGCAATGGCTATGCCGCCCAGTGACATGATGTTGGCATTCACTCCCTGCAGCTTCATGATGATGAAGGCCGCGAATATCCCAAGAGGCAGAGACAGCAGGATCACCAGCGATGAGCGCATGTGCAGCAGGAACGCCGCACATACCAGCACGACGACGATGAACTCTTCGGTCAGCTTGTCCTGCAGGTTGTCAATGGCGCGCTCGATGACGCCAGCGCGGCTGTAGGTGGTCACCAGCTCTACGCCTTCAGGAAGGTTCGGGCGGATTTGCTCGATCCGCTCCTCGACGTTCTTGATCGTGGCAAGCGCGTTGCCGCCCCAACGCAGGATCACAACGCCGCCCACTGCATCGCCTTCGCCGCCAAATTCTCCGACGCCGCGGCGAAGCTCAGGCCCAAAACGGATATCGGCGACATCCCCAAGTGTGACCGCGGCGCCGCGTTCGTTCACCATTAGCGGTGCGCGAGCAAGATCGGCCAGTTCATCGACATAGCCGGTCGAGCGCACCATGAACTCAGCCTCGCCCATCTCAATGACACTGCCGCCGGTTTCCCGGTTCGCAGCCTGAATGGCGTCCCGCAATTGGGGAAGTGTGATGTCGTAGGCACGCAGTTTGTCCGGGTCGACCACGACTTGGTACTGACGGACCATGCCGCCGATGGTAGCGACTTCTGACACGCCGTCGACGGTCTGCAGCTCGTACTTCAAAAACCAATCCTGCAAGGTCCGGAGCTGTGCCAGATCGTGGTTTCCGCTCCGGTCGATCAGCGCGTACTGGTAGATCCAGCCAACGCCGGTCGCGTCGGGCCCCAGCTGCGGAGACACTTCTTCAGGCAGGCGGGATGCGATTTGCCCGAGGTATTCCAGGACGCGGGTCCGCGCCCAGTAAAGGTCGGTGCCGTCCTCGAAGACAATATAGACATAGCTGTCGCCGAAGAACGAAAAGCCGCGCACATCGCTAGCGCCCGGGACTGCAAGCATCGCAGTGGCAAGCGGGTATGTGATCTGGTCCTCGACAACCTGTGGCGCTTGCCCGGGGTACGGAGTGCGGACGATCACTTGCACGTCCGAAAGGTCAGGGATGGCATCCACCGGGGTCGCGCGGATTGCCCATATCCCGGCAAATCCGATCACCACTGAAAGCGCGAGAATCATGAACCGGTTGGCTAGGGAATGACGGATGATCGCGGGTATCATTAGCTCACCTCCGGTACGGTGGCGATGCCGACCAGCGTCAGCGAGAAATCGGGGTTGCGGCGGAACAAAAGGCTCACTCTCTCGCCTATCGGAAGGATTGCCTGGTCTAAGGCATCATCCACAGCGAAATCCATTGTCATTCCCGGCATTCCAAGCTCGACCATGGCGTCATGAGTGATGTTCACCATGCCCCGGTCCGGATTTGTCGAGTTGATAATGCCAGCGACTTTCATCGGGGCAATGACAGGTTCGGCGTCCGCCAGCAACAGCGTCATCCCGTCGGGCCGGACAAACGTTAAGGTCGTCTCGGTTCCTGTGACCAGTGCCGCCGGTTCCAACTCCTCGGAGATGGAAAAGTCCATCGTCATGCCGGGCATCCCGAGTTCAGTCATCGGGCCATGGCTTATCGTCGCCGTGCGTGCAGCAGGGTCGACGGCGTCAATGGTGCCGCGGACGACGATTGGTGCCGCCTCCGCCATCGCGGTTTCCCCGGACGCTGGCGCCGCAGTGGCTGCTTTTTCCCGGACCGCGACAATGCTGAACATGCCCGTGTCGTCCTTGGCCAGATCGAACTCGACCGGGCTGTCCAGAACCACCGTCTCGGGACCCAGCCCGGCCACCTCGAACTCCATCTCCATCGCGGGCCAGCCAAGCGCCGGAATCGGATCGTGCGACACGGTCAGTGTGCCGTCCGGGTTCACGGCGTGGATCGTGCCAGTCCCTGTGGCGGCAACGCCGTCATCGGCACCGATCTCTATCAGAGCAAGAAGGTTGTCCGCGCCTCGGGCAACCGTGAATGCGATCTCGGATTCTTCGCCCAGATGATCGAGCGGAACATCCGCCCGCACTGGAAAGACGGAGGTCATTGCCGGCCAGTCAAGGCTGTCGAGAGGGCCGTGCCGGATCGTCACCAGCCGGTTCTCGCGGTCCAGCGTGACAAGCCTGCCGGTGCCGCGCGCTGGCGCCTCGTCAGTTGGCGCCATACGCATTAGACCAGCGCTGAGCGCGCTTTCGCTGTCGATCAGGAACTGCGCGGACGCGACGACTTCCTCACCCGGCGCGAGCCCTTGGACAATTTCGGTCCGGCCACCCTCACCGAAATTGTCGCGCAGGCCGGATGTAACCAGCCGCGGCTTGAAGGTTCCTTCGCCGGTCTTCAAAATGACGCGCTCGGCCGAACCGGTCCGGATGACCGCCTCGGACGGCACTGTCAGAGCCGTTCGTGTCCGGCCCGGAACAAGACTAACGGTTCCGAACATGTTGGGCCGCAAAAGCCCCTCCGAGTTGTCGAACCTTAGCCGCACCGGCAGGGTGCGGGTCTTGGGGTCGAGTTCAGGATAGATATAATCGATTTCGCC
>NZ_LUKH01000123.1:0-5581 GCF_001593695.1 Leisingera sp. F5
ATCGACGGGCATGAGGTGGTGGACGCGGTCGGGGGCCTGTGGAACGTAAACCTCGGCTTTTCCTGCCAGCCGGTAAAGGACGCGATTGCCGCGCAGCTGGACGTGCTGCCCTATTACTCCACCTTCCGCGGCACCACCAACGACCAGGTAATCCAGCTGGCCGAGGAGCTGCGCAAGTTCTTCGCGCCCGATGGCCTCACCCGTGCTTTCTTCACCTCTGGCGGATCGGACTCGGTTGAAACCGCCCTGCGGCTGGCCCGCCAGTACCACAAGATCCGCGGCGAGGAGGGCCGCACCAAGTTCCTGAGCCTGAAAAAAGGGTACCACGGCACCCACATGGGCGGCGCCTCGGTGAACGGAAACGCCAACTTCCGCACCCAGTACGAACCGCTGCTGCCCGGCTGCTTCCAGATCCCCGCGCCCTATACATACCGCAATCCGTTCAATGAGACCGACCCCGAACGGCTCGCCCAGCTCTGCCTGCAGGCGCTGGAGGATGAGATTGCCTTCCAAGGCGCCGGCACCATCGCAGCCTTCATAATGGAACCGGTCCTGGGCGCCGGCGGGGTGATCCCGCCGCATTCCAGCTTTATGCCGGGCGTGCGCGAGATCTGTTCGCGAAACGGTATTCTGCTGATCGCAGATGAGGTGATCACCGCCTTTGGCCGCACCGGATCCTGGACCGGCTCGCGGCACTGGGGTGTGCAACCGGATATGATGGCGACGGCCAAGGCGATCACCAATGGTTACTTCCCCTTTGGTGCCGTGATGATCGCGGATCACATGACGGAAGCCTTCGAAAAGGACACCAGCGGAAAGGCCGCCATCGGCCATGGCTACACTTACTCCGGCCATCCTGTAGGCGCTGCAGCAGCGCTGGCCTGCCTTGCCGAAACCCTGCGCCTGAACGTGCCCGAAAACGCCGCCGCCCGCGGCACCCAGATCCATCAGGGGCTGCTGGACCTGCAGCAGAAGTACGAGCTGATCGGCGACGTGCGCGGCGGCCACGGGCTGATGAGCGCACTTGAGCTGGTGGCAGACCGCAGCACCAAGGCGCCGGCTGACAAGAAAACCACCGGCACGCTGCAGGAAGCAGCCTATGAGGCCGGCGCGATGGTGCGGGTCTCCGGCCCCAACATCATCCTGTCACCGCCGCTGGTGCTGAGCGAGGCCGAGGCAACAACTATCCTCTCTGCCCTGGACGCAGGCTTGGCGGCGGTGAGCTGACACCCGCGCCATATGCCGCCACGCCCGGACCGCCAGTGCCGGGCGTCACCAGATACCGTGGCGGCCCCGAAGCATATGCTTCGGGGCCGCGCCTTCGGCGGCGCCGCTGACGCGGCGCGGTGGCGTGATACGGAAAAGAGCGCAGCTGCCGCAGCCGCGCCCGTTCCCATGCCCTTTGCAGCCCCCCTCTGCGCAAGATCAGATGAAATGAACGTAGAAATCGCGCATCCCGTCCCCTTCCAGGTCACGGGTCTTGCGGACTTCCTTGCGCTTCATGAAAACGTGGTTGGCGACCAGCTCTGGCCCGACCGCCCCGGCCAGCACAGTGTCCCGTTCCAGATCCGCAACAGCGCCCTTCAGGTCCACCGCTGTTCCCTCTCGGGCATCAGTGCGGTCGAAGCCGTCGCCTGTCTCCATCGGCGGCAGCTGGTGGCCATTCTCCAGCCCCAGCCGCGCCGCCTGCAGCACCGCCGCCACCGCCGTATAGGGGTTGGCCGAGGCATCCGCCATCCGGTGCTCCAGCCGCGCCTTGGCACCGCCTTCCGAGCTGATGCGGGTGGTCACGTTGCGATGATCGCCGCCCCAGTTCTGCCAGTATCCCGACAACGAGCCCGGCTGCAGCCGCATGTAGCTGTTGGCAGTGGGCGCAATCAGCCCCGCCAGCCCCTTGTGGTGATGCAGCAGCCCGGCCAGGCAGCCGCGCGCCAGATCATTCATATGCGCTGGCCCGCCCCGCGGCCCCGCGGACAGCGCATTGCCGCCCGCCTCATCCGTGAAGGAGAAGTTGATATGCATGCCTGAGCCGCCGGCCTCAGCCACCGGTTTTGGCATGAAGGTCAGGACAATGCCGTATTCCAACGCCACTTCCCGCGCCATCAGGCGGAACAGCACTATGTCATCCACCGCCTTCACCGCATCGTCAAAGGTCAGCGTGTATTCGAACTGCGGGCTGTCGAATTCGGCGGTGATCATGTCCAGCGAAAAGCCCATGTCATCCGCCATGGCCCAAATCCGATCATTGAACCGCAGCGGATCGGCAAAGGGCCCGGTGCCATAGACCACCCCGCCCGGCGCATCATAGGGCATCAGCCGTCCGCGATCGTCCGCCTGCAGCGCAAAGGCCTCCAGTTCGATCCCGACCTTCGGCGTCAGCCCGTGTTTCCGCCAGTCCGCCACAGCCCGCTTCAGCGCCCAACGCGGGCACAGCGCCAGCGGCTGCCCCTCGTCGTCATAAAGATTACCCAGCACCACCTTGGTCGAGGCATGCCAGCTGTCTCGGATATCGTCATGCAGCCACTTCAGCTCCATATCCGGCAGCCCCTGTTTCACCATCGAACCCGGTGCGTCCAGCAAGTCCCTGTCGTAATGGGTGCCAAAGACCGAACGGCAGAACCGGGTCGAGTCGTCTCCGATCTTGGAATTCGGCAGATACTTCCCCCGCATGATGCTGAGGTGATCGCAAAACATCGCGCGCAGGCGGGTCTTCATGGCTCAAGGTCCTTCGCTGTTGGTCAGTTTTCGGCATCGTTTTCCGTGCCATGTTACTTAACATATTTAGCGGTTTTCGCAGAGTCTTTCCTGGGGATGGCCTGGCTGCTAGGCTGCTTCCACCCGCACCGGCAGTGCCTTGATGCCGCCGACAAAGTTCGACCGCAGGAACTTGTGCGGCCCCGCTGGCTCGATATGCCGGATCCGCTTGGCCAGTTCCTGGAACAGCACGGTGACTTCCAGCCGCGCCAACCACATGCCAAGACAAACATGCGGGCCGAACTGGCCGAAGGACAGATGCCGGTTCGGGCTGCGGTAGAGATTCACGTGAAATGGGTCCTCAAAATACTTGTCATCCCGGTTCGCCGAGGCGAACCAGTAGAGCACCTTGTCGCCCTCGCGGATGGTCTTGCCATGCATTTCCACATCCCGCGTTGCGGTGCGCCGAAAGTAGAGAGCGGGTGTCGCCCAGCGGATGATCTCATCCGCCGCGGTGTCCCAGACCTCCCCGCCTTCCTGCATCTGCGCCAGCAATTCGGGCTGATGGCACATCGCCTGAATCCCGGCGGCAATGGAATAGCGCGTGGTGTCATTGCCCGCCGCCACCAGCAGACAGAAGAAGTTGCGGAACTCGGTCTCGGTGATGACCGAGCCATCTTTGGCCGGCTCCAGGATCAGGTTCAGCACACCCGAGGTATCTCCTTTGCGCGCCTTCTCCTCCATCAACTCCTTGGCATAGATGTACAGTTCCGCCCCGGCGGGAGAGTTGAAGGGCATCATCCGGAACTCATCCGTCTGCATCTTGTCGAGCACATGCGAGGTGAAGTCCGGATCGGTATTGGCAATCAGCGCATCGCCCTTTTCCACCAGCCAGGGCAGGTCCGCCTCAGGCAGGCCCACCACCCGGCCCAGCATCCGCATCGGCAGCTGACGGGCGATCTCCTTGGTGGCGTCGAACTCCCCTTTGGCCAGCGCTTGATCCAGAATATCCGCACAGAGGTCCCGGATATCCTGCTCATATTGCGCCATGGTGGTCTTGGAGAACGCCTTCAGCAGCTTCATCCGCACTTTGGAATGCTCCGGCGGGTCGGTTTCCTGAAAGGTGCGCCGCGCCAGGTATTCCTCGTAGGACTGGTCTTCCATCCGGATCCCGCGGGCCGACGAGAACACCTCGGTGTTCTTGTTCATCACCGTGATGTCTTCATAGCGGGTGACCGACCAGAAATTCTTGCCGCCCTCGTATTCGGTCCAATGTAACGGGTCCTCGCGCCTGAGCCTCGCAAAAGTGTTGTGCGGCGCGCCACCAGCAAAGGCATCATGGCTGCTCAGATCCGCATAGCCGTCGTCCGTGGGGGTCCAAACTGTCATTGCCGGCTTTCCTAATTTGCTTTCTTAATGTATATTAAATAGCATTATAAATATGTAAATAAAAACCTTGCGAGCGTTCTCATGCATTTGGCCATCCTGATGACCAACACAGACGAAAGCGAATTTGCCCAAAGGCATCCAAAGGACGGCGAGAAATTCACCGATCTGATCCAGATGGCCCGGCAAGACTGGCGCACCACGGTGTTTTCCGTGAAGGACGGGGAGTTCCCTCAGGATCTGTTTGAATTCAACGGCGCAATGATCACCGGAAGCCCGGCCTCGGTGCGCTCCGGCGCCCCGTGGGTGGCGCAGCTGCTGGAGCTGATCCGCACCGCCCACGCACGCGACCTCCCGCTGTTCGGCGCCTGTTTCGGCCATCAGGCCATTGCACTGGCCCTCGGCGGCAGCCTGGACCGCAACCATGACGGCTGGGTCCATGGGCTAACCCGCAACCATCTGCTTGCCCGCCCGGATTGGGCCGCAGCCCTGCCGGAGGAAATCAAACTCTACGGCTCCCACTGCGAATGCGTCAGCACACTGCCGCCAGACGCAACCCCGCTCAGTGAATGGAATGGCATGAACACTGGCTTCACCCTGGGACGCCACATCTTCACCACCCAGCACCACCCGGAGATGACCCATGACTTCATCATCGCGCTAAGCGAAGAAATGCGGGAAGTTCTTGGCCCTGCGGTCCATACCCGCGCTAAGAACAGCCTCAAAGACCACTCCGATCAGCTCGTATTTGCGGAATGTCTCGCCCGGTTTTTCGAACAAGCAATTGCCCACTAAGCCCGCATCTTCTTCTTTGTAAAATACCCGCGCCGCAGGCACGGGGCCGCCCGGCCCCGTTCAGCAGCGTCTCACCCCAGTGCTGCCAGCAGATCCATCACCGTGACCTGATCGAATTGCACATGGGAAATCATTGCAGCCTCCGCCGCCTTCCAGTCATGGGCAAAGATCAGCGCGGCAATCTCACGATGCTCCTTGGCTGATTGCGCAATAGCGCCAGGATAGCGGTAGCGCGCCCGGTAATAGGCCATCAGCTTGCGTGCGTTGGTCTTGATCATCTCGACCAGAAACGGATTGCCAGAACCTTCGGCCACACAGGCATGAAACCGCAGGTTCAACTGGTAGTATCCACCCGGATCACCATCGCCCTTTTCCACAGCGTGCTTTTCGCAGGCAGCCACAGCCGCCTCCAGCTCCTCCGCCCGCACCGGAGACAACCGCCGCGCCGCCAGCGCCGCCGCTTGCCCCTCCAGGCGGGCATGCACCTCAAGAATGGCCAGGAATTCCTCCAGCGTCGGCTTGAAAAGCACTGCCCCCTTGCGCGGCAGCCGTTTGATCAGCCCAATGGCTTCCAGCTGGATAAAAGCCTCTCGGACCGGCGTGCGGGAGACTCCGTGGCGCTCCACCAGTTCGCCTTCCTCCAGCGGCGCGCCCGGCACCAGGCGGCCTGCTTCAATGTCCTCTAGGATTGCGTTCAGAATCTGCT
>NZ_LUKH01000124.1:0-5564 GCF_001593695.1 Leisingera sp. F5
CGTCGATGGTGGGGCACAGACCTGCGGGGAGGTGCAGGTTCTTGCGAATACTCATCTCGACTCTGTCCGCGCCAAGATTGCCGATCTCAAACGCATCGAGCACGTTCTGTCTTCCACAGTGGCGCAATGCACCGGTGACGACGTACCGGAGTGCCCTGTGATCGACGCGCTGACAGAGGTAACCTAACCGATCGCCGATTGAGGATGTCCGCACCCGCAATCCAGACAGGCAGTCGAACCGGCGCGATCACAAGGATCAAAGTGACGACGGTCGCTGTCTGTGAAATATGCCGCTCAGTCCAGTAACCAGAAATGCGCCGCCACCGATCTGGGTGGCAACGCCAAACCAAGAATTCGCCGACAGCTCCGCGACGTGTCGGGCTCGACAAGATCCGGGATAGCCGTTCCGGCCAAAAGGTTGGTCAGAATGATCTAGGCCGCAGGCAGTTCAGGCCGGAGACGCGATCCTCCGCAGCTTCCTGCCGGGTTGAATGACCGCATCCGGCATTCGTTCTTACCAGGCAGCGCTTCGCGTCATTAGCCTCATTACATAAGGGTTATGAGGAAGTCGTTGATCTGAGCTTCATTCACAACAACGATCCATGATATCGCGATCAGTACTGTGCTGCCCGTCAACCACCACTTTAGGTGGGAAATTGAGCCCCTTCGGTACGAAACAGCCCATGCCGAAAGTAAGACTGCCGTTGAGATACCAAGGACGTAGTAGCTTGCGGCGGCGATTTTCCCAAATATTGCAAGCCAGCTTCCACCAAGTCCGAACAAAATCATCGTCATCGGCAAAACACAGCACGCTGCAACACCAAGTGATGAGAGCGATCCAACGTAGCTGGCCCAGATTGATTTTTTCATGAATTCACCTCACGCCAAAGAGCGAACATACCATGGGAACGCTTATGCACCCTGTAGCAACCACAGGATCAAGAAGAGATTCTTCACGTGATCGCGATTGAAGAAACTTACAACGGAGGGGCTTATTCAGGCCATATTATTGGCTGCCGTTCACGTTGTTGCGCTCGATCTGGCAACCTGTTGACTCCGTACTACTGTACGGAGTCTATCCTTACGAAAACTGTGGTGAGCTATGGCACGGGGAATGACCATTGGCCGCGCCGCCGATGAGGCTGGCGTCGGCGTCGAGACCATCCGCTTTTACGAGCGCAAGGGATTGATCGAACAACCTCTGCGCCCAAGCGGCGGCGGCTATCGCGAATATGATCGCAAGACGGTGGAGCGCATCCGCTTCATCCAACAGGC
This sequence comes from Leisingera sp. F5, assembly GCF_001593695.1. NCBI lineage: Bacteria > Pseudomonadati > Pseudomonadota > Alphaproteobacteria > Rhodobacterales > Roseobacteraceae > Leisingera > Leisingera sp. F5. Next base: position 1,276 of record NZ_LUKH01000124.1, read on the forward strand.
GCAGGACCTAGGCTTTACGCTGCGGGAAATTGCCGAACTGCTGGCGCTGAGAACGGACAGGCAGGCAGATTGCGCCGATGTGCGCGACCAGGCAATTGCCAAACGCAAGGAGGTCGAATGCAAGATTGTAAGGCTTGAAGAGATACGGGCCGCTCTCGACGCGGTAATAGCTACATGTCCGGGCGGCGGGAGCCTCAATTCCTGCACGATTATGGAAGCGCTGAGTAGTCAACGCGCAAAGGCCAAGGCTACCATTGAGCCTTCTGAATAATGGAATTCGGCTTGTTCAACCTTCTGGTCCTGCCGGTTGGCCTAGGTCTATTCGGCTTCATCGAACCGTGTTCAATCGGATCGAGCCTGATTTTCATCAAGTATCTGGAAGGCAAACCGGGGGCGCGAAAACTCTCTGAAACGATGCTTTTCGCTCTGACCCGGGCACTGTTCATCGGTGGGCTCGGGGCGGTGGCGGTTCTGGCCGGTGCCGCCTTCACAGGGTTTCAGCGCGGTGCCTGGATCGTGCTCGGGGCCGGGTATGCGGCAATCGGCATCCTGTATCTGGTCGGGCGTGCCGGGTTGCTGATGCAGACCATTGGACTCCGGCTGGCGAGGTTGAACGGCGCGCGCGGTTCGGTCGGGCTCGGTCTGATCTTCGGCCTCAACATTCCTGCCTGTGCCGCCCCCTTACTCTTGGTGTTGCTTGGCTTTGCCGGCGCCGGCGGAGCGAGTGGTAATGCCGTTCTGGGGGGCTTCGTTTCGCTTGGCGTCTTCGGTCTGGCGCTGTCCCTGCCACTCGTCGCGGCCGCCGCCTTTGCGCCGGCGCGCCGGCTCATTGACCGGCTCGCCGCGCTCTCGGGCAGAATGCCGTTCTGGGCAGGGATCGTCCTCGTCGCCCTTGGCCTGTGGTCAATCTGGTTCGGCCTCTTCGCGGCGCTTCCCGCGCCCGCTTAAAATTCTCATCTGCCCCTTGACTCCGTATCACGGTACGGGCGGCAAGATGGCTTTCGAAACGGTTTCCACAAGGGAGCCCGCGGAAACGGAGGCTGTCATGAAATTACTCTCAAGATACGCGCGATCCGGTATCTCAACGCTTTTCGCAGGGGCTATGCTGGGTGCGACCTGCACCTCGCTGCCAGTCCACGCCGAAGAGGAGTTTCATTACAACGAGAACAACGTAGCTCCGGCGGTCTATTTCGCGGCGCTATCCAACCTTGCCAATGCGGTGATGTTTTCCGGACTTGGCGAGGCGCTGATTGTCTCTCCCTACGAGCGTGACGAATGGCTGAGGCGCGCGGGTTTCGTCACGCGGCCTGCTATGCCGGACATGGCGGCGGTTGGACCGCTCTATGCCGGGGCCGAGCCGCGCTTTGCCGAAGTACCGGAGTTTGCCGCTCCCGCAACATTGGCCTGGGACCGGTCCTCCTTTGACTGGACGCTGGACCCTGCTGCGCAAGCCTGGGCAATGATCAAGATCACCAGTCCCGAATTTCATCTGCAATTCCACGACATGCCTGAAAACAAGCTGGCAGGGCTGATGATGATCCCGCAGGCCCGCGCACAAGCTCAGACGCTGGAGGCGCGCCTGACAAATGGCAACAGGGTGTTCGCGCCGCTTACGCCCGATGGAGCCTACGCCGCCGCAGTGCCGCGTGACCAGATCGCTGTGCTTTGGGCGGCATCAAACATGGTGCTGGCTGGGATCAGCGGTCGCGGCGATTACTGGCACGCCGCTTATCGGGAACTGACGGACCCGGACAGCTATCGTGGTCTTTTGGAGAAGGCCTTTGCAGCCGTCAGGACGATGCCGCCTGAGACCCCGGGCGACCGTGGCTTGGCGATCGCAGTTTTGGCGCGTTTCGCCGTTGCCACTGATGACGACACACAGCACGGCGAGGCTTTGGCACTTGCGCGCGAACAGGCCGAAAGCCTGACCGGCGATCCCGGCACCGGCATTGAGGACCTGGCGCTTGCCGTCTTTGGGTTGACCGAGGCGGGGCGGTTTCTGGCCGAGCCGGCTTTCGCGGAGGACGCGCGGGATATCTTCAACGACCGTCTGCAGCCGTTCTGGGACGACGAGGCAGGGCTGTTCCGGCAAAGTGCGGGGGCGCAATCCTATGGTCCGCGCTTGGCTGGGGCAGTGGTGGCCGCGCTAAATGCGATGCGCTGGCATGGGGAAACTGCCGAAGCAGACAGGGCGGCGGCGCTGTTTCCGCGCTTTTTTGAAGCGGTGATTATCCGCTCCGGTCTCATGCAGGCGAGCCCGCTGCCGCTGGTGGCCGCGACCTATCTGGAAGGCGTGCCGCCCGAGCATTTCGCCCACCCAACCCTGCCGACGGCGACTGCTTTGGCGCCGGTTTTTGCCTCAGAAGCGATTTTCGAGGATGGCACATGGCGGATCAGCGACCCCGCCTTCCGAACCGGCGACGCGCTATTTCTGGCCAACATGCTGGCGCTCCGGAGCGGGGACGGGCGGAGCGATCTGTTCCTCTCCGACGACCTGCTGGCCGCCCTGAGGAGATGACGCCATGACCACTGCAACTTCGGCCCGCGGCACCCTGCAACTCAAGATCGGCGGCATGAGCTGTTCATTCTGCGCAAATTCCATCTCCTCGGCGCTCAAGCGGGACAGGGGCGTCAAGGAGGCGCATGTGTCGCTCGCGCATGAAGAAGTACTGATCCGCTTCGCGCCGGCAGAGACAGACGAGACCCGGATCAAGCGCACACTGACCGATCTGGGCTTTACTATCCGAGATCCGCGTAAGGTGAGCGCTTACGAGGAACAAAAACGCGCAATCCGCGAGGAAGCGGCGGACCTGGCCATGGCCGCCGTCGCCGCGCTTGTTCTGTTCGCGGCTATGGTGGCGATGTGGCTGGGTTGGTGGCAAATGCGCGACTGGCATGTCTGGACTGCCTGGGTGATTGCTACCTTCGTTTTCCTCTGGAACGGGCGGCGCATTACCCGCATGGCCTGGGGCGCGGCGAAACGCGGGATTACGAACCAGCATGTGCTTTTGTCGGTGGGGGCCATCGGCGCCTACATCGGCGGCCTGCTTGGCGCGCCGATGCCGTGGTTCGACTGGTACGGATTCGTCGGCTTTCCCGCGGTCGATTTTTTTGGCGTCGTGGTTTTTCTGACTGCATATCACCTGCTGTCGGGATGGGTATCACTGATCGTTCGTACCAAGGCATCGGAAAGTGTGCGGCGGCTTTTGTCCATGCAGCCGCAGGTGGCGAACGTGATCCGGGACGGGACCGAGCGGGAAGTTTCCATCGAAGAAGTTATGGTCGGCGATCATGTGCGGGTGCGGCCCGGCGAGCGCGTGCCCGTCGACGGGCGGGTTTTGTCGGGTGAAAGTGCGGTGGACGAGGCAATTGTCACCGGCGAGTTGGTGCCCGTGGAAAAAGTGGCGGGAATGGAGGTGATCGGCGGCTCGATCAACCAGACCGGCGCGCTTCTGGTTGAGACCACTCGCATCGGCGAGGATAGTTTCCTGCATCAGGTCGCCCGTCACGTAGAGGAAGCCAAGGCCATGAAACCCGGTATCGTGGTGCTGGTGGACAGGGTGCTGAAGCGCTATGTTCCTGCCGTTCTGGTCATTTCCCTTGCAGCGCTTTTGTTTTGGGGGCTTGCACCCGATACTTGGAGCCGCGAACCGCATTGGGTGCGTGCCATCTACGCCGCGGTCACCGTGCTCGTCATGGGCTACCCCTGTGCGCTTGGCATGGCGACGCCTCTGGCCCTGATCCGGGGCGGCGGCATTGCCGCCACGCGGGGTATCCTGATCCGTTCGGGTGAAGCCTTCCAGATTCTCAAGGACATCACCCATGTGGTGCTCGACAAGACCGGCACGCTGACCGAAGGCAAACCGCGTCTGGTCGAAGTCATTCCTCTGAACGGCTTTGAACGGGACCGTGTCCTGGCCCTTGCCGCCGCCGCAGAGGAACAGTCGGAACACCCACTGGCAAAAGCGATTGTGGCGAGCGCGCAGGAGGAAGGCGTGAGCTGGACGGAGGCACAGGATTTTCATTCGGTGACGGGCGGCGGGGTATTCGCCCGTTTGGAGGAGCGTTCGGTTCTGGTCGGCACGGCGCGGCATCTGCGCGGTCAAGGCGTCGATACCGATACCGCCGAGGCAGTGCTGCTGGAGCAGGAAGCCCGGGCGCATACCGCTGTCCTGCTGGCGGTAAACGGCGAGCCCGCCGCCGTGCTGGCGCTTGCCGACACGTTGAAACAGGATGCGGCAGAGGCCATCGCGGCCTTGCATGAACAGGGCATAGAAACCCTGCTGGGG
>NZ_LUKH01000125.1:0-5420 GCF_001593695.1 Leisingera sp. F5
GCGCGGGCCGTGCCGCTGCGCGCCACGTCCCAAAAGAAAAACTGCGGGCGCCGGAACGCCCGCAGCAGTTTCAGAATGCTTTTAATAGCAGCCTACATCTTCGCCCGTTCAGCCCGCAGCGCCAGCCACAGGCAGTAGCACATGATCAGCACTACCAGCGTGAAGGGGATGCCGGTGGACACCGCAGCACCTTGCAGCGCCGACAATCCGCCGCCGAGCAGCAAGGCAATCGCCACCAGACCCTCCAGCGTGCACCAGAATACCCGCTGGATCACCGGCGCGTCCATCTTGCCGCCCGCTGTAATCGTGTCGATCACCAGCGAGCCGGAGTCCGACGAGGTCACAAAGAAGATCACGATCAGCACCAGCGAGACCGGGGCCACGATGGAATAAAGCGGCAGCTCCTTCAGGAAGCCGAACAGCGCGCCTTCGGGTTTGTAAGCATCGATCACGGTGGCTTTGACGCCTTCGGCGCCGCCGGCATTCAGCATGTCGATGGCGCCGCCGCCAAAGGTCGACATCCACAGCGCGCAAACGGCGGTGGGGGCGATCAGCGCGCAGAGCACGAACTCGCGCACCGTGCGGCCCTTGGAGATGCGGGCGATGAACATGCCGACAAAGGGCGACCAGGCAATCCACCAGGCCCAGTAGAAGGTGGTCCAGCCGTGGAAGTAGCTGGTGTCCTCGCGCCCGAACGGGTTTGAGAGCGCCGGAAGCAGCTGAACATAGTCCACCATCACACTGAAATAACGTGAAATTGCGGTGCCGATGCCAGTGACCAGGATCACGAAGATGAACAGCGCCACCGCCATCACCATGTTGATCTCGGACAGGCGTTTAACGCCGGCATCCATGCCCATCAGAACCGAGCCCAGCGCAATCGCGGTGATGCCGATGATCAGCAGGACCACAACTGTCGGGGATGGCTCGATGCCAAAGACCTCATAGAGTCCGGCCGCCACCTGCTGTGCGCCTAGGCCCAGCGAGGTGGTCAGCCCGAACAAGGTGGCAAAGACCGCCAGCGTATCGATGGCATGACCCCACCAGCCCCAGACCCGTTCGCCCAGGATCGGGTAGAAAGCCGACCTCAGGGTCAGCGGCAGGCCGAGGTTGTAGCAGAAGATTGCCAGCGACAGGCCGACTGCGGCATAGACCGCCCAGCCCTCCAGCCCCCAGTGGTGAATGGTTCCGACAATGCCGATGTATTCATTGCCCGGCTGCGTGATGTCGATGTTCAGCGGCCGCGCAGCCCCGCCTTCAGAGAAGTTGTAATAAACCGGTTCCAGCACGCCGAAGAACAGCAGGCCAATGCCGATGCCGGCCGCGAACATCATCGCAATCCAGCCGGCGTAGGAATAGTCCGGTGTCGCATCCTGGCCGCCGATCCGAACCGAACCGACCGGCAGCACGATCAGCGCCAGGCAGAACAGAGTGATGGCATCCACCGACAAGACCAGGAACCAGTCGAAGGTGCTGGTGAGCCAGGGCCTCAGCCAGCCGAAAAAGGCCGCCGCGGCTTCCTGATTGGCCAGCGCAATCAGCACAAAAGCCGCGATCAAAACGCTGGAGATCAGAAAGACCGGATTATGAATATCCAGGCCGAACGGCCGGATGTTGTCCTGTCCCAGCTCATGTTCTGTCTCGAAGTCCCAGACCCTCGGGTCGGGATCGAGCATTTTCTTTGTCTCTGGCATGACGCCTCCCCTTATACTCGTTAACCATTCGCCAAGTGTCGCATTAAATACGGAAATCTCCTAATCCATCTGCCGGGCAGGGCTTTGCTGCAGGCGGCACAGAGCGCAAAGCAGCCGGTTCCGCCTGCCCGCGCATGTCGCTTTTACAGCATCTTGGCGCAAAGGAACTTGAATCGCCGTACAAGATTCGAAAGTGTTACCGGAAACAGCGCCCTCAGCAGGGACAAGGGAGAGACAGACGTGGCAAGAACCATCCTTGAGCCGGCCCGCGAGATACCGGTCATTCATGAAACCGAAGTGCTGGTTGTGGGCTCCGGCCCCGGCGGGCTGGCGGCGGCCTTGGCGGCGGCACGGACTGGGGTAGAGGTGGCTTTGCTCGACCGGTTCGGCTGTTTCGGCGGCAATATCACTACTGTCGGGGTCGAAGGGTTCGCCTGGTACCGTCACGCGGAAACGGTCGAGGCTGGCGGCATCGGCTGGGAATTCGAAGAGCGCGCCAAGATGATGGGCGCCGCAGTGCCCGAAAGCCAGTCGCTGTCATACGAGCTGGACAGTGAGGGGTTCAAGCTGGTCGCGGACAAGCTGGTCGAAGAAGCCGGCATCCACCCGATGCTGCACCGGGTGTTTGTGGCGCCGATCCGCGAGGGCAGCCGGATCACCGGTGTGATTGTCGAAAGCAAAGCAGGCCGCGAGGCGGTGCTGGCAAAGCGAGTGATCGACGCCACGGGGGATGCTGACATTGCCCATATGATGGGGGCGCCCTGCGTGAAAACGCCGGTCGAGGAAATGCAGGCGGCCAGCGTGATGTTCCACATTGCCGGCGTCGACAAGCAGAAATTCATGGAGGGCGTGAAGGCCGATCCGCAGACCTATGCCAACTGGTCCACCGGCGAATGGCAGGTGGAGACCTCGGGCAAGGAAGACGAAATGTTCTCGCCCTTTCTGGCCAAGCCGTTCGGGCAGGCGATCCGCGACGGGGTGATCCCGGCGCATTTGAACACCATCGGCGGCACCTGGGGCGCGGTGCATGACTCGGGCGAGATGACCTATATGAACCTGGTGCATCTGGCCGGGATCGACGGCACCGACCCCGACAGCATGACCAAGGGCGAGATCGAGGGCCGCAAACAGGCGATGCATGCGATTGACGCCTTGCGCGCCTATACGCCGGGCTGCGAAGGCGCGCGGCTTCGGAATTTCGGCATGACCATCGGCATCCGCGACACCCGCAAGATCGACGCCCATCACAACATTACCGAAGACGAGACCCGCAATCAGGGCCGGTTCGAGGATACCATCGGCATCTACCCGGAGTTCATCGACGGCTACGGCGTGCTGATCCTGCCCACCACCGGACGCTACATGCAGATCCCCTATCGGTCGATGCTGCCCAAGGGCGTTCAGGGCCTGCTGGTGACGGGCCGCGCCATCGGCGGCGACAGGATCGCCCATGCCGCCACCCGCAACATGGCCTGCTGCGCTGTGGCCGGTCAGGGCGCCGGGATTGCCGCAGCGCTGTCGGTGAAATCCGGCTGCGACTTCGACGCGGTGAACATCACTGCCGTTCAGACTGAGCTGAAACGCCAGGGCGTGAGGTATTTGTGATGCAATGCATCCCCACGATCGACATCTCTCCCCTGCGCGACGCTGGACACCCGCAGCGGCACGACACCATCCGGGCCATTCTGGCGGCGGCTGAGGATATCGGGTTCCTGTCGGTCACCGGCACCGGTGTTCAGCCAGAGACGGTGGATTCGGTGCGGGACGCGGTGCGCGCAATTTTTGCCATTCCGGAGAAGTCCAAATGGGATCAGGCGATTACGCGGGACAATTACCGCGGCTATATCCCGATGGGGTTCTTCACGCCGAACGACGGCTCAGGCACTGCGGACAAATACGAAGGCTACAAGCTGCACTATGAGGTGGCGGCGGAGGATCCCATCCGCAGCGACTGTGCTCTCTACGGCCCCAACCGCTGGCCGGTGGAGGTGCCCGAGGCGCGCGAGGTGATCCTGGGCTACTGGGCAGAGCTGGACGGCGTCTTTCACCTGCTTCTGGGCGCGCTGGCCGAGGGGCTGGGGCTGGAGCCGGCGGCGTTTCAGAAGCCGTTCGAAACACCCCTCACCAACATGAGCCTGCTGCACTACCCGCCGCAGGCACCGGAAGAGGAAGGGTTCGGCATCCACCCGCACAAGGACACCGACGCGCTGACGATCATCGCGCCGGACCCGGTGGGCGGGCTGGAAGTGCAGACCAGGGATGGCGGCTGGATCACCCCTGACTGCCCACCCGGCGGCTTTGTCGTCAATATCGGCGATATGCTGGAGCTGTGGTCCGGCGGACGGCTGGTCTCCACCCCGCACCGGGTGGTGAACAAGACCGGGCGGGAGCGTTATTCCTTCCCCTATTTCGCGGTGCCGCGCCATGACGTGGCGGTGCAGCCGCTGCTGCCGCCGGTTCCAGGCTTCGACCGCCCCGCGGTGCATTGCGGCCATTGGTCGGCTGAGATCTGGCGCACCAACTGGCCGGGCGAAGACGCAGGCGCAGACACCCCGGAGCTGGGCACCATTCATAGCTGAGGGCACGCCCTGCCCCACCGGGGCGGTCGGTTTCCGTGACTTGCCCCCGGCCTTTTCCGCCTTATCCCCGCCTTGCCCACAGGGGAATCGCCCTGCCCCCTTGCAAGCCACTGCCCCATCAGGAAAGACTGGCGCCAAGATCCTGACGCAAACGGACCAGAGGCGGCACGCGGACCATGGCATTACCGGCGAAACAGCAGCTGAAGTACTGGGGCATTGCCGCCGTTGTCTTTGCTGTGGTGATGTGGGCGCTTGGCAATGTGCTGATGCCCTTCATCCTGGGCGCTGCCATCGCCTATATGATCGACCCGGTCGCCGACCGGCTGGAGGCCTGGGGCATGAGCCGCACCGGCGCCACCGCCACCATCACCGTGGGGGCGCTCTTGATCTTCCTCTTGCTGCTTCTGGTGGTGGTGCCGACGCTGATAGCGCAGATGATCGACCTGGCGCAGGTGCTGCCGCAGCTGGTGCGCGATGCCCGCGCCTTTGCGATCGAGCATTTCCCCTCGATCTTCGAGGAGAACAGCCGCATTCACCAGGCGGTCACTTCCTTTGCACAGACGCTGCAATCGCGTGCGGTGGGCATGCTGCAATCCCTGCTGGGCGGCGCCGCCTCCTTCCTCAACATCGTGGTGCTGCTGGTGATCGTGCCGGTGGTCGCCGTCTACCTGCTCCTGGATTGGGACCGGATGGTCGAACGCATCGACGAGCTCTTGCCGCGCGACCACCAGCCGGTGATCCGCCGCATCGCCAGCGAGATCGACGCGGTGCTGGCGTCGTTTATCCGCGGCATGGGAACGGTCTGCCTGATCCTCGGCACCTATTACGCGGTGGCGCTGATGCTGGTGGGGCTGAACTTCGGCCTCGCGGTCGGCTTCATCGCGGGCCTCATCACCTTCATTCCTTACCTCGGCGCCCTCATCGGCGGTGCGCTGGCCATCGGCCTGGCGCTGTTCCAGTTCTGGGGCGACTGGCTGTCGATCGGGCTGGTGGGCATCATCTTTGCCATCGGCCAGGTGGCGGAGGGTAACTTCCTGACGCCCAAGCTGGTCGGCGGCTCGGTGGGCCTGCACCCGGTCTGGCTGCTGCTGGCACTGTCGGTATTCGGCGCCTTGTTCGGCTTTGTCGGCATGCTGGTGGCGGTGCC
>NZ_LUKH01000126.1:0-5351 GCF_001593695.1 Leisingera sp. F5
TAAGGCTTGGGCAAGGCCATAGACACCACGCGCCAGGAACGACATCCAGAAACGGTAGTTCGCGGTGTGGAACTGTTCGGGATCGAAGGGGATATGGATAATGTCGGTGACGTTGTGCCCCATCGAAGACAACAAATTGCCGACTCGGCGTACCTCGTCCGAAAGCGCTTTCTGCGTAGGTTTCTCCCCTTTGAAGCCCTGTGGTGCGATGGCGATCCGCAACCCTGTCATTGGGCGCTTGATGCTTTCGCTGTACAAAATTTCGGGTTTAGCCAGCGGAACGAAGGAATTGGCCTCCGGACCATTGACGAGATCGAGAAGAACGGCCGAATCCCTGGTTGTGCGGCTCATTGCGAATTCGCTGACCATACCCATCAGGGGCAATTGGTAATCCGGTCCCAGCGGCGTGCGCCCTCGGCTGGGTTTCAGGCCGACCAAGCCGCAAGCTGCGGCCGGAATGCGAAGCGATCCCCCGCCGTCATTGCCATGCGCGAGCGGGATGACACCGGCAGCCACAGCGGCGGCAGATCCACCGCTTGATCCGCCTGCGCTGATTGAGGTGTTCCATGGGTTGCACGTGGGTCCGTTCGCAACAGGTTCCGTGGTGCCATTGAAGGCGAATTCCGGCGCTGCAGTTCGGCCAATCGTGGTTAGCCCAGCCTTCTGAAACCGTTTGAAAAGCTCGGAACTGTGCGGTGCGGAGAATATGTCGCCGGCCAATGCGCGCGACCCCATGGTTTGTGGAACTCCGGCAGCTTGGATAAGTATATCTTTGACCATGAAGGGCACACCACCCATCGCCCCGGAGGCATCGCCCTTGACCGGCACTTCGATTTCCCGGACGAGGAAATTCAGTGCGGGGTTCGTTTTTTCGATACCCTCTTTCGCCAGTGCGACGAGTTCATCTGCGGTGATCTCCCCTTTCGAGACGAGTTCTGCAAGTCCGACGGCATCGTGGGCCGCGTATTCCTCCAGGTTCATATAATCCTCCCAGTTTGAAAGCTTCGCCCGAGCCTACGGCCCGTTCAGAGCAGATGATATTGGGAGAAATACCAGTGTGGCGCAGGGTAACACCCTGTTGCGTTGCACTGCGCGTCTGGCGATAGGGCAGGCACCTTCAAGAAGCCAAGAGCCTTAGCGCAGGCCGTTTAGGACGGCCTGCGCCTCGGAGAGGAAGGGTACTGCTATCTTTTTGCGGAAAACTGGGTTTGCGCGATAGCACCGGACCGAGATTGTTTACGGTGAAGAGCGCACTCCAGATCATTCCCTTCTAAGTCCGCAATGATTGGGCAGTCCGGGAGGTGATCACCAGTACAGGCCTCGATCAAGGTCTCCAAGGTGCTGGACATGGCTTGGAGTTCCTGGATTTTCCGCTGAAGGGTATAGTAATGCGCTTGAGCAAGTTGCCGAACATCGGCGCTTTTACGCGACTTGCTCGTCCAAAGCCCAAGCAACTCCCCGATTTCCTCGACTGAGAACCCGAGATCTCTTGCGCGGCGGATGAAGCGCAGCATGTGCACATCCTTCTCGTAGTACTCGCGGTATCCCGATGCTGTGCGCTGTGCCGGCGGAATTAGACCGGTTTGCTCGTAATACCGGATCATCTTCGCCGACACGCCGGACTTATTGGCTGCTTCTCCAATGTTCATGTCTGCCCCTACTCGATTGTCTGATGCGGACTTCCGTTCCCGGGGTCAAAAGATGTCGGCGTGGATATCATCCGAGGCAAGGTTCGTGGCGAGCACGAGCTCGGTGACGGCCTCGATCATTGACGGCGGGCCTGCAGCATAAACCTTCCAGCCTGCCAAGTCACCGAAATCGTGTGCTAGAATGTCGTGCACCATGCCGGTTCGATGGTTTCCGCCTTTCGTCCCTTTCGACAGCACCGGGGTGAAGGTCATTCCGGGGTGACGTTTGCCAAGCGCCTTGAAGTGTTCCGTCAAGTAAAGGTCACGCGCTTCCCGTACTCCGAAGTAGACGTGGATGGGTTGGCGCATGCCCAGCCAAATGGCGCTCTCGACGATCGATTTGACCGGGGCGAGGCCGGAGCCACCGGCCACGGCAAGGATCGGACCGGTATGGTCCGTACGCAGGTATGCAGCTCCTAAGGGTCCCTTGACACGCAATGCGTCGCCGAGTTCGAGCTTGGCATGAGCATGTTCGGAAAACCGCCCACCGGGGACCCGGCAGAGATGAAATTCAAGCTCCGCCGCGCCGGAACGGTTCGCCATCGAGTAATCGCGTGACGTTCCATCCGGTAGCGTAAGTGTCGCGTACTGACCTGGAGCGAATTGGAGCGGATCGCCTTCGGGGCGAAGACGGACAAGCATGATGTCATGGGTCAGGTCCTGCACGGCGGTGACTTGGGTGCCGAAATTGCGCAGCGCGTGGCCAGGCATCGAACTTTCCAGCAGAACGGGCGCCAGCGCGACATCTCTGGTCGGAGTCGCTACGCACGGCAAAACCAAGCCACCAGCCTTCTCGTCCTGTGAAAGGGCTGAATCCGAATGGTCGCTATGTAGGACGTCACCTTCGGTTAATCGCGACTTGCACAATCCGCAACGGCCGATCTTGCAGCCATGGGGAAATGGAACGTTCTGTTCGAGTGCCGCTTTAAGGATCGTTTCCTTTTCAGCTACCCGGAAGCGCTGGCCCCGCGGTTGCAGATTGGCCTCGTGGACGGTCGTGGACTTTGCGAACTGCAACGTCATTTCAGTTTCTCCATTTTCAAAGCGTATTCGATCCTTAACCTCTGGTCTGCGTAGGTATCGCGGGCACACCAGTGTCGATCGAAGTGATGGCCGGAACGCGCACACCGCAACGTGCCTTCGCCTCCCCTATGACCTCCGTGTCGCTAAGATTGTGCTCTTCAAACGCTATGCTTTCTCGGTCGAGCCATGCCTTGAACTGGCGGCAATCGGGACAAGTCGGGGTGGTGTATTTGGCGACGCCGGCCGTGTTCTTGGTCCTAGATTGCATGGATAAAATCCTTCTCTTGGATGGTCGGAGTGCCCCGGGCAGGGAAGACCCGGGGCACGTGCAATCATTCTGCCGGAGCCGCCACTGACGCGGAGGGCGGATGGCTGGGCGAGGTTTCGCCCATCATTGGGGCGATGAAACGCTTGAGCCGCAGCGCGTTTCCAAGGACGAAGACGCTAGAGAGCGCCATGGCACCCGCCGCGAAGACTGGTGACAGCAGAACCCCAAAGACCGGGTAGAGCACCCCGGCTGCGACGGGGATCAGAGCCGTATTGTAAGCGAAGGCCCAGAATAGGTTCTGACGGATGTTTCTGATGGTCGAATGACTCAGCGCGATAGCATTGGGGATACCTTTGAGGCTACCGGACATCAGTACAACGTCAGCCGCTTCTATAGCCACATCCGTGCCGGTTCCGATGGCTAATCCCACATCCGCTTCAGCCAGGGCTGGTGCGTCGTTTATGCCGTCACCGACATAGGCCAAACGGCCCATCGCCTTGAGGCGTTTGACGGCATGGACCTTTCCGTCGGGCAACACCTCGGACACCACCTCGTCGATTCCGAGCCGCCGGGCGATAGCCTTCGCTGTACGCGCGTTGTCGCCGGTGATCATCGCGACCTTGAGGCCAAGATCGTGCAGAGCCCCGATGGCTTCAGGCGTCGATGCCTTAATCGGGTCGGCCACGGCAATAATAGCTGCAAGCTTGCCGTCGATGGCGGTGTAGAGCGGTGTCTTGCCCTCGTCTCCTAAGCGCTCGGCCAGCCGATAGAAAAAAGCAGTGTCGAGGCCAAGCTTGCGCATGAAACGGTCGGCACCGATATGGATGCGGCTACCGCCGACTGTCGCTTCCACGCCGTAACCCGTCACTGAGGCGAAGTTTTCAACTGGCAGACGCTCTAGTCTCTCGGCCTCTGCCGCCTCGACGATGGCTCGGGCAATCGGGTGCTCAGAGCGCGCCTCAACTGCTGCCATGTGCGCCAAAACCTCCACCCTGTCGAAGCCGTCTGCAAGGACGAAATCGGTTAGGGCGGGCTTTCCTTCGGTCAGAGTGCCGGTCTTGTCGAGCGCGACGACGCGGGTTTCTTTCAGGAGTTGCAGCGCTTCGCCTTTGCGGAATAGCACCCCCATCTCGGCGCCTCGTCCGGTACCGACCATGATTGAGGTCGGCGTGGCCAGACCCATCGCGCAGGGGCAGGCAATGATCAGCACGGCAACCGCGTTGACCAGACCAAAGGTAAGGGCCGGATCGGGTCCCCAGATCAGCCAAACTCCGAAAGTCAGCGCCGCCAGCGTCATGACCGCCGGGACGAACCACATGGTCACGCGATCGACCAAGGCTTGGATAGGCAACTTGGCGCCCTGAGCCGCTTCGACCATACGGATGATCTGCGACAGCATCGTGTCGCCGCCGACCGCCGTCGCGCGGAAGGCAAGCGCCCCGTGCTGGTTCACGGTGCCGCCCACGACCTCGGACCCGGCGGTCTTGGCGACCGGCACCGGTTCGCCGGTAATCATGGACTCATCGACATAGCTCTCACCCTCGACGACCTCGCCATCGACCGGCAAACGGTCACCAGGACGAGCTTCGACGATGTCGCCTGGGGTGACTTCGGCCACCGGGATCTCCACGATCGAGCCGTCACGGCGTACACGCGCGGTCTTGGCCTGAAGTCCGACCAGCCGCTTGATCGCCTCAGAAGTGCGACCCTTAGCCCGCGCTTCGAGGTAACGGCCCAACAATATGAGGGTGACAATCACGGCCGCGGCCTCGTAGTAGACATTGACTGTGCCCTCAGGCAGGACGCCCGGCACGAAGGTCGCCACGACCGAGAAGAGATAGGCGGCGAGCGTGCCGACAGCGACGAGACTATTCATGTCGGGTGCACCGCGAAGAAGCGCGGGCATGCCCTTTGTGTAGAAGCGCAGGCCCGGCACCGCGAGAACGAAACTTGTCAGCGCGAACTGCAGGAGCCAGCTTGCTTCGTGGCCAATAGTGGAGCCGATCAGGGAGTGCATGCCGGGAATGATGTGGCTGCCCATCTCGAGTACGAAGACCGGCAGCGCGAAAGCGGCGGCGAGGCCGAGATCACGCTTCAGTAGCGCCTGTTCAGCGTCCTTGCGGGCCGTCTTGGCGTCATCCTCGGCGATGTCGCGCGCGACATCGCGCGCAGTGTAGCCGGTCTTAGCCAAGGCAGCGAGCAGGGCAGACACTTCGGCCGTTCCCTCCACCGTGGCCTGCTCGCTTGCAAGGTTCACGGTTGCGCTGGTAACGCCGTGAACAGACTGAAGCGCCCGCTCGACGCGCCCCACGCAAGACGCGCAGGTCATTCCTTCAACGGCAAGTTCGATGGTCTTTCCAGGGACAGAGTAT
>NZ_LUKH01000127.1:0-5337 GCF_001593695.1 Leisingera sp. F5
TGAAACCATCGCCCCGGTGGATAAGATCACCGGCCCCGGCAATGCCTTTGTCGCTGCGGCCAAGCGGCGGGTCTTCGGCAAGGTCGGCATCGACATGATCGCCGGACCGTCTGAAATTCTGGTGATTGCGGATAAGGACAACAATCCCGACTGGATCGCGCTGGATCTGATGAGCCAAGCCGAACATGACGAAAGCGCCCAGTCAATTTTGATCACCGATGACGAAGGATTTGGCCTGGCTGTGGCGACCGCGGTGGACAAGCGCCTGGAAACGCTGGAACGCCGCGCAATTGCTGCCCCCTCCTGGCGGGACTATGGTGCGGTGATTACCGTGCGGGGCCTGGATGAGGCGGCAGCGCTGTCCAACCGCATTGCACCGGAACATCTGGAGTTGTGTGTCGCCGATCCGGTGGCCTTGAGCGAAAAAACCATCCACGCAGGCGCCATCTTCCTGGGTCAATACACGCCCGAAGCCATCGGCGACTATGTCGGCGGCCCGAACCACGTTCTGCCCACTGCGCGCTCGGCCCGGTTTTCCTCCGGATTGTCTGTTCTGGACTTCCTCAAGCGCACGACCCTCAGCCAGATGACACCAGACGCACTGCGGGCAATTGGCCCGGCGGCAGAAACTCTGGCTCGCAGCGAAAGCCTGGAGGCACACGGCCTGTCTGTCACCGCACGGCTGGATGCATTGAACGGTTGAGGAATTGAGGGGCGCTGCCCCTCTGCGCGCGGCGCGCGCATTCACCCCGGAGTATTTTGAACCAGAAAGAAGCAGCTGACGGTTCAATAGTGGGAAGTATACCCGCCATCCACGGCCAGCACCTGCCCGGTGATGTATGAGGCGGCGGGCGAGGCGAGGAAGAGGATGGCCGGGGCCAGTTCCTCTGGTTCGCCCCAGCGGCCAAGCGAAGTGGCATTTTTTAGTTTCGCTGCAATTTCCGGATCGGCGGCCGCGGCCATGTTGGGGGTGGTTTTGAAGAAACCCGGGGCAATAGCATTCACTGTGATGCCTTTGGGGCCAAGCTCCGCCGCCAGTGCCTTGGTCATGCCATTGATGCCGGCTTTGGCTGTTGTATAGGCCGCGTCGCCGGATTGCGCGATGAGGCCGGCAATTGAGGAAATGTTGATGATGCGGCCATACTCCTTTGGCGCCATTTGGGCGGCGGCCAATTGGGCAAGGCGGAACGGGGCGATCAGATCAACATCCCACAAGGCTTGCAAATCGGAGCGCGTGAATTCCGCCAGGCCGCGCCGGTCTCGCTGACCCACGTTATTGACCAGAATGTCGAGACCGCCTTCATCAGCGATGCTCTCAAATGCCGCGGTTGCAGATCCCTCATCAGCCACATCCAGCACCAGCGGCCGGGCCTTTCCAGGCATCCGTTTCAAGGCCTCTGCCACCCTCTCTTTACTGCGTCCGTTCACCCAAACCTCAGCCCCGGCTTCGGACAGCAAACGGGCAGCGGCAAAACCAAGCCCGCCCGTGGAACCGGTTACCAGCCCGCGCTGGCCTTTGAGGGAAAACCGATCAAGCCCTGTCATCATTCTGCCTCCCGCTCCGGGCAGGCTGGGCGTGCAGGCGCGGTCTGTCAAGAACTGCCGCAAACCGGCATATCATTGACGCCCGCTGCTGCATTGCCCCAGGCACGCCGGTGCGATACTCATGGCCGGACGCCTCAGCGCATATTAGAGACAAAGACCCATGAGCCGCATCAGCCATATCGAACTTGACGACCGCAACCTGCCGCCTCCGACGCCTGAGATTGAGCAGGAGCGGAAAGTTGCGATCTATGATCTGATCGAAGACAACAGTTTCGCCTTGCCGCCTCGCGAAGGGTATAACCAGCCTGCCGGCCCCTACCATTTGGGACTGGCGATCCGTGACAAGCGGCTGGTCTTTGATATCAATACGGAAGCAGGCGAGAAAGCAGCAGAGTTTCACCTGTCGCTGTCGCCGTTCCGCCAGGTGGTCAAAGACTATTACCAGATTTGCGAAAGCTACTTCAGTGCGGTGAAAACCATGCCACCCAGCCAGATCGAGACCATTGATATGGCGCGGCGCGGGATTCACAACGAAGGCAGCCGGGTTCTGCAGGAACGGCTGGAAGGTAAAGCGGAAGTCGACACTGATACCGCCCGGCGCCTGTTCACCTTGATCTGCGTCTTGCATTTCGGAGGCTGACGGGTGGAGGAACTGCCGCAGTCCATTCTGTTCTGTTGCGACCACAATTCGGTCCGCTCTCCGATGGCGGAGGGCATCATGAAAAAATTCTATGGCACCGGCACCTATGTGCAGTCCGCCGGTGTCAAAAACGACATGGAGATCGACGGCTTCTCGATTGCGGTCTGTCAGGAGATTGATGTCGAGCTGTCGCGCCATCGGTCGCGCTCCTTTGACGAGATGGAGCGTTGGGGGGATGACCTGTCGTCCTTTGATCTGGTGGTGGCCCTGTCGCCGGCCAGCCAACGCCGGGCGCTGGAATTGACCCGTTTTTTTCACCTCGATGTCGAATATTGGCCGATTATGGACCCTACCGGGCTCGGCGAGACGCGCCAAGCCAAGCTAGACGTTTACCGTCAAACACGGGATCAAATCATCCAGCATCTGAAGAACCGCTGGGGTGAACCGACGGAGAGAACATGACCGATACCATCGCGCGCTACTTTGCGGCCTTCAACGCCGGCGACACGGACACCATGCTGGACTGCCTGGACAACCAGATTGCCCATCACGTCAACGAGGGCAAAATCCGCGTAGGCAAAGAGAAATTCGCTGAGTTCTGCACCCATATGAGCCGCAGCTACAAGGAAGAGCTGACCGATATGGTGATCTTTTCCAACAACGACGGCACCCGCGCGGCGGCGGAGTTCATTGTGAATGGCACCTATCTTGTGACCGACGAAGGCCTGCCGGAAGCCAAGGGCCAGACCTACCGGCTGCCAGGCGGCTCGTTCTTTGAGCTGAAAGACGGCAAGATTTCCCGCGTCACCACCTATTACAACCTTGCGGACTGGATCGCCCAGGTTTCCGCCGGATGACGATCCGGGTTGAGGCGATGACCGGCGCGGCGCTGGAGGCCGCGCTGGACGATGTGGCGCGCCTGCGGATCAAGGTGTTCCGCGCCTGGCCGTACCTGTACGACGGCGACCTGGCGTATGAGCGCGAGTACCTGCAAAACTACCGCGACAGCACCCGCGCCGTGGTGGTTGGCGCCTTTGACGGCGATACCCTGGTGGGCGCCTCCACCGGCGCGCCGCTGGCGGATCACGCAGATGACTTTTCGGCGGCATTTGAATGCACTGGTATTGACCTGAACGGGGTCTTCTACTGCGCCGAATCCGTGCTGCTGCCGGAGTGCCGCGGCTATGGCGTCGGCCACGGCTTCTTTGACGCGCGTGAGGCGCATGCCCGCAAGCATGGGTTCAGCAAGACCGCCTTTTGCGGCGTGCAGCGCCCGGCGGACCACCCGCTGCGGCCGGCGGACTACGCGCCGCTGGATCCGTTCTGGCGCAAACGCGGCTATGCCCCGCTGGAGGGCGCCATCGCACATTTTTCCTGGAAGGACGTGGATCAGGCTGCGGAAACAAGCAAACCTCTGCAGTTCTGGATCCGGGACCTGTAGAGGAAACAGGCGCCCTTGCGGGGCGCCTGAAACCTGAGGCTCAGACGCCTTCGGGGCGCGCTTTCTGCAGCTCGTCCAGGGCCTGCTTGTGCTGGGCCAGGAAGAAGCGCACATCGTCCTGAGCGGACTTGAAGCTGTTCTGCGCCGCGACCAGCGCCTTGCCGGTTGCCATCCGCTCCTTCTCTATGCCGGACTGCTTGGCGTATTGCTTCAGCAGGCTGGTGGCCTCCTTCAGGATCTTTGGCAGGGTTTCCTTGATGTTCTTGGCGTGAAGAGCGATCTTGTTCTTCTTGATCAGCGCCCGCAGAGCCGCATCTGCTTTACCCTCGATATCCTCGCGGTTGACGCCTTCCTTATTGTACTGGGCCTTCCAGGCCTTGCGGACGGTCTCCATGTCCTTTTCCGCCTGCTTCACATCCTTGATGATGTCGTTGCAGGCGCCTTCGATCTTGCAGGCGCGGGTGTGAAGATCCTTCAGTTCCTTCAAAACCAGCTTGTTCTTCTGGTCATGTTCCTTCTTGAGCTTCTCCAGATGCTTGTCGGTTTCCTCGTTGGCCTTTTCGACCTTCAGCTGCTGCGCCATCTGCTTTTGCTTGATCTTGTCCGCATTGCGGGCCAGCTCAGCCGCCGCATCTTCGCGCTTTTCGATCTGCTTGGCATAGGCCAGGCACAGCTCCCGGCTGTGCGACTGCAGCTTGCCGCATTTGCCGCGCGCCTTGAGCATCGCGTTGGCCAGCATGCTGAACGCCTGAACAATCTCCGGCATTTGGTCCAGATCCGCCTTGGACGGATCACCCGACGGCGGTACCCCCAGTTTTTCCAGCAAATCCATGTATTTGCCCACGCCACTGCCTTTGCAGGCGCCGGCGCGGTAATCGCGCCAGAATTTGGTGCGGAAACCTTTTTTGGGAATATCGGCAATAACGCCTTTCAGGTTCTTGTCATCAAGCTTGGTCGCCAAGGGAGTGGTCCTTTGTCAATTTAATAAAATGAGTGTCTGCGCCTGAGAATGGCCAAATAGCCGCGCAACACCAAGATGGAACGCAGGACGCGGCTGTTTCCGTTGCAAAAATGCGCATCCTTTTCGACCTGGCTCTGGGGCCTGGCCCGGCGGCATCCGCAATCTGTTTGCCGCATCGCCTTGCGCCGGGTGTCTTTACAGGGCAATGCTGGCGAAGGACCGCACCGGGATGCGGCTGCCGACCGCCGGAGACGCCGCATGATAATCGCCACCGCCGCCTATCCGCTCGACTGGCTCGACAGCTGGGCGCAGTATGAGGACAAGCTGGCCTCCTGGGTGGCAGAGGCTGCCGGGAATGGTGCCGATTTGCTGGTATTCCCGGAATACGGCGCGATGGAGCTGTCAACGCTGGATGGCGCGGCGGTGGCTGGAGATCTGGAGCAGTCGATCCATTCCGTGTCGGAGAAGATGGAGGACGCTGCCGCGCTGCACCTGAAACTGGCCGCCGAACATGGGGTGCATATACTGGGCGCCTCCGCGCCGGTGAACAGCGGGCTGGACAGGCCGGTGAACCGGGCTGAGCTTTACACGCCCGCAGGCAAGCGGGACCATCAGGACAAGCAGATCATGACCCGGTTTGAACGCGAGGACTGGGGCATCATGGGCGGCGGCCCTCTCAAGATCTTCGACACCGCGCTGGGCAGAATCGGGGTGCTGATCTGCTATGACAGCGAGTTCCCGCTCTTGGGC
>NZ_LUKH01000128.1:0-5328 GCF_001593695.1 Leisingera sp. F5
GAAGCCGCCGCCTACAGGGCGTCGGTTCCGGTCAAGCGCTCGGGCGACTATGTGGTGGTGACTGTGCCCGCGCCTTATTACGAGGAAAGCGAAGACATCTATATTCAGCAGATTTCCAAAGTCGTGCTGAACCGCAACACCCTGCCCACCGATTGGGATCAGCCAGTGGGCCTGGAAACCGAGATCCTGCCGCTGAACAAGCCCTATAACGTCATTGTTGGCTCTACCTTCTCGGGTCAGGTGCTGGCGGATGGCAAGCCGGTTCCGGGCGCCGAAATCGAGGTTGAGTTCATGGCATCAGAGCCGGACCTTGCGGCCTTTTCCACAACCAACCCGACGGTTCAGCCGATGTCCGGCGGCGCCATCGTTGCGATCGCAGACCAGAATGGCGTCTTTTCCTTTGGCATTCCGAAAGCGGGCCACTGGGGATTTGCCGCTCTCGGCTCCGGCCCGGCGACTGAGCATGACGGCAAGGAGCTTAGCCAGGACGCTGTGTTGTGGATCCACGCTGAAGAGCTGAAGTGAGAATAGCACCATGCATATCGTAGACGGCGCACTGTCGAATCCGGTTGTGATCGGCGGCGCGGTTGCCGCCGTCGGCGGTATCGCCATGGGGCTGCGGAGCCTGCCGCTGGAACGTATTCCGGCGGCGGGGGTTCTTTCTGCCAGTTTCTTTGTGGCCTCCCTGATCCATGTCCCGATCGGGCCGAGTTCGGTTCACCTGATCCTGAACGGGCTTGCGGGGCTGGTTCTGGGCTGGGCGGCCTTTCCGGCCCTGTTTGTCGGACTGCTGCTGCAGGCGGTGTTCTTTGGCTTCGGCGGGCTGACCGTGCTGGGCGTGAACGCCGTGAACATCGCCCTGCCTGCAGTTCTGGTCGGGCTGATATTCCGCCCGCTGGTGGCCCGCGGCTCGCCTCTGCAGGGCGCCATCTGGGGCGGTATCGGCGGCGGCGCGGCCATTGCTGCCACATAGTCGCCCGAGCGCTTGACCGGAACCGACGCCCTGTAGGCGGCGGCTTCGTTCTCCGCGCCCTTGAATGTGGCCGGTTCCAAGCGGTCCGAAAGATCAACCTTTTCGCCCTTGTGAACCATAAAAAATTCTTCAGGTTTGCCCATGTCCATCACATGGCCGTTTTCCAGCGGGTGCCAGAACACCAGCCCCATCGGCACATCGCCGGGCTTCCCGATCAGCACGTTTTCAGTGTAGTTCAGCTGGAAATGCGCCGATGCGGTGACCGGCAGGGATACGGCCAGAGCTGCAGCCAGATATTTCAGTTTCATTTCGTCCTCATTCGACGACACAGGCGCACCTGCAATCAGGAATGAACAACGGGGATAGTGGCACGGAAAAGCCTGAACGGCAGCCGCGCCAGACGCGCACCCCGGCGTCCGGTGGAAAAGGGCAGACACTCCGCTAGCGAAGTCTTTGTCCTGTGTCCGGCAGGTCTCCTGACTCGCGGGTCTTGGTTCGGCTGGCCTTCCCGGGAAAGATCCCAGTGGCATGTTCAGCGTCACTCACCGCTCACAGTTGCGGGGGCAGTCACGGATTTGGTCCCTTATGGGTACGCCGCACCGTGTTCCCTATTTCTTCCGCTGCGCATTGAAACACTCGCGGAACCGGTCACACTGGCTGAATGGCAAAACCATTTTACTGAGTCAAGCTTCCCGTCTTCTGTTCAGTTGCCGAATGAGTACTTCCTTGCGGTGCTCCGTGATTGATCAGCCCCGGTTTGATGCCGCGCCTTTGATAGCATTTATTGCAACAAAGGAGACTGACTATGGGACTGAAACGGACAGATGAATTTCGACGGGATGCGGTGCGAATAGCGCTGACCAGTGGGCTGACGCGCAAACAGGTTGCTGATGACCTTGGTGTTGCGGTAATCCCCCCATTTTTGCGGGGGTTTGGTCGTAGAATTTACGCGGCCATCTTCAGTTTCTGTGCAGGTGTCATCCCGCCGTTGCCCATGTTGGGGCGTTCATGGTTGTAGGACCACAGCCACCCGGTGGCAATCTGCTGGACCTCTTCGATGCTTTCGAAAATGTATAAGTCCAGCCATTCGTGCCGGACCGTCCGGTTGCAGCGCTCGACATAGGCGTTCTGCTGGGGCTTTCCGGGCTGGGTGTAGGCCAAGGCAATGCCCCGGTTCTCGGCCCATTCCATGAGGGTGCCACTGACGTATTCCGGGCCGTTGTCGACTCGAATTGTCCCAGGGGCACCACGCCATTCGATGATCTGGTTCAGGGCTCGAACAACCCGTTCCGCAGGCAGTGAAAAGCCGATCTCAATGCCCAACCCTTCGCGGTTGAAGTCGTCCAGAACGTTCAGCAGCCGGAATTGCCCTCCATCCCCCAGCCTGTCGGCCATGAAGCCCATCGACCGGACCTCATTCGGGGCCTCAGGCACAGCCAGTTCGTCCGGCTTTTCCCGCTTCAGACGCTTGCGCGGCGTTCGCCATTGGCTTGAACCAATGGCGCCTCAATGGCTCACTCCGCAGGTTCAGCTCCAGCTCGCGGTAGATCCGGTAGACGCGCTTGTGGTTCCAAGCGTGGCCCTGCACGTTGCGCAGATACAGGAAACACAGGCCAAAGCCCCAAGTCTTCCTTGCAGCCGTCAGGCCGCGGAGCAAGTCGGCGATTTGCTCGTTCTCCTCGTCCAGCTCCGGGCTGTACCGATAGCACGTCTCACTGACATCGAACGCCCGGCACGCCAGCGCAATGCTGACGCCCTTCATCGCAACCGCTTTCACGGCCAACTCTCGGCGTTGACCCTCTCGGGACATTGCTTCGCAATGCCCTGCCGGGCAATGGATGGCCGGATCGTTCGATCCTTCTCTCGAACCAGTGGCGTTCAGGATCTTGCTTATCCGAGCGCCTCCTTCAGCAGGTCGTTCTGCATGCTGACGTCAGCGTACATGCGCTTCAGCCGCCGGTTCTCCTCGGCCATCGCCGCTCGCCATTGCCCTCGGATCAATGGCGGACAAAGGCTCGCTCTCACTGATGAGACTGGCGTCCATGCCGCCGTACTTCGCTCGCCACTTGTACAGCGTGGCGCTGGTTCGGCGGGGAATTGATCCACTGGATCAATTCCTATTCCACCTCACTCCCGTGCTCGCGGCACAGCTCGGCGGCAGGCACACCGCCCTCCATCTGGCGCAGCACACCCATGATCTGGGCTTCTGTGAATCGGGTCTTCTTCATCGGAAGCTCCTCGTTCATCCTGCCGAGAAAATTCTACTTCCGCATCCCCTTAAGATCGGGGGGATGACCCGCGCAGCTCAACTGCGCCATCACGGCGGACGCAAAGAGCGGGTATGTATATCGCATGGATGTCGACTTCGACCCACGGGTAAAACCGCTCGATCTTTTCAACAACACCTACACCGGCGGCCAAGGAAACCCGCAGAACTTGTTCCAGAGCTACCCCGGGAGCAAGTTCGGATCTGCGCCGAAGTTCTCCTGGCAGCGACCAACCGGCCGCCTACATGAACCTCAGTTCTTCGCGGCGTGCATCAATGAGCTGGATGCCTTCCGCGTGAGGGCGCAGCGCCGAATGCCGAAGAAACTAAAGGCCGACGCCAAGGCCAGAAACGATCTCACCGTCCGCCTAAACGGAATGAAAGAAGACATTCGCGTCATTGCCGAAGACTGGTTCGGTTTTCCTGCTGATACCGATGCGGAACGCGGTTCCTTCGGGGGAATGACCACAAACGACTTCTACGCGAAGGCCGCGCACTTTGTTCTTCTCAAAGAGATGCTGCCGAAGGGGCGGATTGTCCTGACGACGGAACAGGTGGCCATGCTCCCAAATATCCTTCCGCACGTATTCGAAGAGGAAATCTTGGCGGACCGCTTCGTTTGGCTGGCGATGAAGTTCAAGGAAAAGACGACAAAGCCAGAAAAGCTCGGAAAAGTGAAGGTATACAAGAAGTCGCGTCGTCAGTTTCACAACGACGGCATGTATGCCGGTCGCTTCTCTCCTGAGACTGATGCCCGCACCGTCACGGAAGCCTACATCGCGGACCATATGGCACCCGCAATGCGCGGGACCCGGCCGTATCCCGGATCGAACTACCAGATCCCCACATTTCCGAAGCTCTGGATTTCTGCGCCGACGCAGGCGAGCGGAGAGCTCGACAAGGTCGTCGGATTCCCGATCCTGCCGGGGCATCTGCGTCAGAAGGTGAAGAACATCCCGTTCGATGGTCCTCTTGACACCGATATTCGCGAGGAACTGGCACCCTGGGTCTACAAGGCGACCCTGCAACCGGCGAGCACCTTCATGAACTCGCTACGAGAACGCCTCAGCCTGGCGGACAGAGCAGGAAGCGGAGGCGCCCGGATTGGAGGTTCCTATGTTCAGGGGCTATCTTCAATCCTGCGATTTTGATCTCGATCATCAACATCTTCCGGATCAAATACAACTTCTTCGAACCGAGGGTCTATACGGCGCCATACGAAGAAATCGACGGCTTCGGGAAAGCGGCGAAACTGATGCCGCGCTCCCTCCGCATCCCGGGGACAGACGAGTTTATCCAGCGAGCGCCTCGCGCGCGGCGCTCGCCGCAGAAGCGCATTCCAGCAATGCGCCACGGCCTGGATGCGCGCAAACTCCGAAAGGGCGGAGACGAAGATATGCCTGATCTCTACCGCGTACTCTATCGACCCTGGCTTAATGCCGGCGCGAAAGTGGGTGCCAAGCTGGACCGGTCATGGAAAGCTCCCGCAAGCAAAGCGGAAGTCCCGTCGACGGATCAGTCGGAAATCGTCGCCCCGAACCCGGAAGTCGTAGCGATTCCCGATAAATTGAGCGTGCGGCCCGACTTGCAGCCCCATGAGGAGCCGGGGCCGGGTCAAACATGATCCTGCCAGAACTCATCATATTGTGCGGCGCGTATTTCGCACCACAAGAAATGGCCGCGATGAAACTCATCGCGGCCACTCTTTGCCAAGGCGGCCCTCTATGATGCGTGTTCCACCAAGCGGAATGCGTCATCGATCAGAGGCACCTTTCACTGTCCTGGATCCGCTAAGCGGGATCAGAGGATCTTGATCTCTGCCGCCTTGATATCGGCGAGGAACGCATCCAGGCCTTTGTCGGTCAGCGGGTGGTTCACCATCGATTTGATCACGGCCGGCGGCGCGGTGATCACATCGGCGCCGATGCGGGCCGACTCCAGCACGTGGTTCACCGAACGGATCGAGGCGGCCAGGATCTGGGTTTCAAAGCCATAGTTGTCATAGATGGTGCGGATGTCTTCGATCACTTCCATGCCGTCCAGGCTGATATCATCCAGACGTCCGATGAAGGGAGAGATGAAGGTGGCA
>NZ_LUKH01000129.1:0-5299 GCF_001593695.1 Leisingera sp. F5
CGGTCTGCCGCTGCATATCTTCCGGCTGGCCGGTATCTATGGCCCCGGCCGCGGTCCCTTTGCCAAGCTGATGGCGGGCAAGGCGCGGCGGATCGTGAAACCGGGACAGGTGTTTTCCCGCATTCATGTCGATGATATTGCTCAGGTTCTGGCGGCCTCCATCGCGCAGCCGCGCCCCGGTGCCATTTACAACGTCTGCGACGATGATCCGGCCCCGCCGCAGGATGTGCTGGGCCATGCGGCGGAGCTGCTGGGCCTGCCGGTGCCGGCCGAAGTGCCTTTTGATGAGGCCGGCATGACCCCTATGGCGCGCAGTTTCTACGGCGAGAACAAGCGGGTCCGCAACCGCCGTATCAAGGAAGAGCTGGGTGTGAAGCTGCTCTATCCGACCTACCGCGAGGGGTTGCGCGCAGTGCTGGAGGCCGAGGATATGGAAAGTTTCGTGCCGCCTGCGGAGCCGCCGGGGGTGTAGTTTTTTGCTTACCGCGGTTTCTCAAACACAAAAAGATATCCAGTTGAAAGTGTCCAAAGCCCAAGGGTTATGGCCAGAAGCAGCAGCCGAACTACAAAAATAATCAGATTGGGTTGGTCTGTGATGGCTTCAATAAAGTTCCAGCCTTCAGAATTTTCGCTTTGAATGACAGACTGAACTTTTCCTTTAGAGCTGCCGAAAATCATCCCGAGTATACCGCCGGCGAAGTTTACGCGGACAACCTTATTCACTTTCTGCATGTGAGAAATCCTTGAAATTTAACAAGAGCTTTCCTCGCATGGTTTAATTTGGCTTGCAACTTATGAATGCGCACATGGTGTAGTGTCCCGCATAAGTTTACGCCCGCTTCTCGCCAATCGTTGCCACGCCCAGCACCTCCAGCACCTGTGCGATGTCATCGACATGAATGCGGGAAAACACCTGGCCCGGCTTCACGATCCGCCGCGCCTTGCCCGCCATCAGCTTGGCAAAGGGACCGCGGCCGGGGCCATAGATACCGGCCAGCCGGAAGATATGCAGCGGCAGACCGGGGATGGCCTGCCATTGCGCCTCGGCCCGGGCGCGCCAGTCGCCGCGTTCGCTGGACGGCGTAACTGGCGTGGCCTCATCCACCCAGGCGCCGTCGTGGTGGCCATAAACTGCCGTAGTCGACAGATACCCCGCCCATTCCAGACCGGTGGCAGCAGTGATTTGACCAGCCATCGCGGCCAGCACCGGGTCACCCGCCATGTTCGGCCCTATCGAGCTCAGCACATGGGTGACCCCGTCCAGCGGCACGTCCTGCCCGGGCCAGGTGATCATCTCCACGCCTTCGGCCTCCACAACCTCGCGCGAAGTGCCGATAACCCGCCATCCCTGCACCAGAAGGCGCGGTGCAAGCGCCCGGGCGGTATAGCCAAATCCAAGACAAAGCAGCGTTTTCCTCATGGCTCCTAGATGCGTTGACCGCGCCTGCTGTGCAAGGGTTGATTCGAATCCCGATCAGCCTTTTCATGGCGCGCATGGACAAACAGAAACCAGGACTTTCAGACGCCTACGCCCTGCAGTCACCTGCCGATTCCAAACGGCTTTACAGGGACTGGGCCAGCACATACGACCAGGATTTCGCCGCCGGGCAGGGCTACCTCCTGCCCGGGTTGACCGCCAAGGTATTTGCCGCCGTCGGCGGAGCCGGCCCGGTGCTGGACGTCGGTGCCGGCACCGGTCTGTGCGGCCAAGCGTTGCGGGCGATTGGAATAGAACCTATCGACGCCACCGATCTAAGCGCCGCGATGCTGGCCGAAGCCTTGCGCAAGGATGCCTACCGCGACGTGATCGAAGCTGATCTGCTGGAAGGCATCCCGGTGCCGCGCGGGTCCTACCGCGGCGTGGTCTCTTCCGGCACCTTCACCCATGGTCACCTCGGCCCGGAAGTCCTGCCCGCCCTGTTGCGGGTGGCCGCACCCGATGCCTGGTTTGCTCTGTCGGTGAATGCCCGGTTCTACGATAAGGCGGGGTTTTCCGAAGCCTTCGGCCGGCTGCTGCGCGGGCAATGGATCAAGAATCTTACTCTGCCGGAACTGCCCATCTACGGACCTCGCGCGACGGGGGCGCACAAGAACGACACCGCCCTGGTCGCGCGATTTCAAAAAGTATAGCACCCCTTTGCCATTATCATTTTGGACAGGCGGGGATCCAAACGCCGCGCAAAGCGCGGCGCCGGGCCCAACTGTGCAGGGACATCTTCAGATGTTCCTGAAACAGGCGGGAGCTCCCGCGTCTTTGGACGGCATCTGCGATGCCGCCCGCACCATTGGGCCCGGCAGCGCAGCTTGCGGCGCGCCGCGTCAGCGCCCCTTCCAGACCGGATCGCGCTTTTCGGCAAAGGCGCGGGCGCCTTCCAGGTTGTCCTCGGAACCATAGAGAACATCCACCGACTTCAGCTGCCGCTGCGTAACCCGGTTCATCGCGTCCTGGAATTTGGAATCTTCTGCGTCGCGCACGATCTCCTTGATTGCCGCATAGACCAGCGGCGGGCCGGAGGCGAGCAGCCGCGCCAGCTCCCAGGCCCGGTCCATCAGCTGGTCCGCCGCCACGATCTCGTTCACCAGGCCCCAGCGGTTGGCCTCTTCTGCGTCAAACCAACGGCCCGTAAGCAGCAGCTCCATTGCGATGTGATAGGGAATGCGTTTGGGCAGTTTCACACTGGCCGCATCCGCGACGGTGCCGGAGCGGATTTCCGGCAACGCAAAGGTGGCGTGATCGGCAGCGATGATCACATCCGCTGACAGCGCCAGCTCCAGCCCGCCGCCACAGGCGATGCCATTCACGGCGGCAATCACCGGCTTGTTCATGTCGCGCAGTTCCTGCAGGCCGCCAAAGCCGCCGACGCCATAATCGCCATCCACCGCATCGCCGTCAGCCGCCGCTTTCAGGTCCCAACCCGGGCAGAAGAACTTTTCTCCACCGCCGGTCAGGATCGCCACCCGCAGGTCAGGGTCGTCGCGGAAATCCCGGAAAACCTCGCCCATCACCCGGCTGGTCTGAAGGTCGATGGCATTTGCCTTTGGCCGGTCCAGTGTCACTTCCAGTATGGCACCATCACGGCGGCTTTTCACAGGGCTGTCGGTCATATCAATTCCTCCTGGCACGGTAGTACCGCTCTTGTTTCAGGCCGAAGCCTCAGTATTTCCGCCGCATCAGCGCATCTGCTGCAACGGCGTCAGCTGGCGTGCAGAGAAGCGGGTTGATCTCGATCTCTTCCAATCCCAGCGCGTTTTCCATCACATAGGCCTCGACTGCGCGGATGGCGCGCAGAATCGCCTCCCTGTCTGCTGCCGGGGCACCGCGGTAGCCGTCCAGCAGTTTGGCAATGCGCAAAGAGTTGAGCGCAGCTTCGATCTCTGGATCCGAGGCTGGCAGCAGAAAGGAAGCACTGTCTTTCATCAACTCGGTCAGGGTGCCGCCCGCCGCCACAGTCATGACAAACCCATGCGCTGGATCCTTGACCACCCCGATCAGAAGCTCAACCACCGCACCGGTAACCATTTCTTCGACCAGAAAGCACGAGGCCGGCATGTTGAAAGCGGCATCACTCACGTCCTGCCCCGAGTTCAGATTCAGCACCACAGCACCTGCTTCGGTCTTGTGCGCAACGCCTTCGCCCTTCAGCACCACCGGGAAGCCGACATCCACCGCAACGGCGCGGGCATTGGTGGCCGAGGCCGCCCGTTTGGATCGCGGGATGCGCAGGCCATAGTCTGCCAGCTGCCGCTTTGCCTCGGCTTCAGGCACCAGATCAGGTTCCACCGCAGGGGTTGGCAGCAACAGCGGTGAAGGTGCTGCCTGCAATGGCAGGCTCGCGGCCTCGCAGGCAGCAATTGCCTCGCTAAGCCCAGCGAAAGGCACCACTCCAGCATCCATCAGACGGGTTGCAACATCCTCCGGCAGCAACTCGGGAAGCGTCGCCACCAGACCAACGTTTGCTCCTGTCCGCTCACGCGAACCAATCGCTGCTTGGATTGCGCATTCCCAATCCGAGGCATCGCAGCGGTCATTGCGCGGGAAGTCGACGATCAGCATAGTCATCGCCAGCTGTGGATCCATCATTGCCGAGAATGCCTGTGTCATCGCCTCGGCATCCCGCCAGATATAAGTGTGGTAGTCGAGCGGGTTTGCCAGCGCCACCATCGGGCCCAGCGCTTCCCGCAAATCCGCCTTTTGGCGATCATTCAGGGGCGGGAACACGACATTGCGCGCATGGCAGGTGTCCGCGGCCAGGCTAGCCTCCCCTCCGGAGCAGCTGATCGTTGCAATGCGGTTCGAAGGCAGCCGCCCCGTCACATGCAGCAATTTCAGTGTCTCCAGGAAGGACGGCAAGTCATTAAGACGCGGAATGCCAAGGCGTGAGAGCAAAGCCCCGGCCCCCGCGTCACCACCCGCAAGCGAGGCGGTATGAGAAACAGTTGCGGCCTGGGCCTCGGCCGATCTGCCGACTTTCAGCGCGATGACCGGCTTTCCCAGTTCGCGGGCACGGGCGGCCAGCGCCTCAAACGCGCGCAGATCGCCAAAGCCTTCGATATGCAGGCCCAGCGCGGTAACGCGCTCATCTTCCAGCAGCGCCTCGCCAATCGCGGCAATGCCGGACTGAGCCTGATTGCCAGCCGTCACCACATAGGCCACCGGCAGACCGCGCGTCTGCATGGTCAGGTTGATGGCGATGTTGGAGCTTTGAGTGACCAGCGCCACGCCCTTCTCTGCCCTTGCGCCGCCATGCTGGTCCGGCCACAGCAGGGCACCATCCAGATAGTTGATGAAGCCATAGCAGTTGGGCCCTAGGAACGGCATTTCGCCTGCCGCCTCCAGCAATTGCGCCTGCAGATCGGCGCCCTCGGCATCTTCTGCGGCCGCTTCCAGGAAGCCGGAAGCAAAGCACACCGCTCCGCCGGCACCGCGCACCGACAGCGCCCACACCACCTCGATGGTGACAAAGCGGTTTACCCCGATGAAAGCCGCATCCGGTGCGTCCGGAAGGCTGTCCACGTCCTTGAAGGCAGGCAGCCCCGCAACTTCTTCCGCCTTGGGGTGAACGGGCCAGATGGTACCCTCAAAGCCCATCTTCTGGCATTGCTCGATCACCAGGCGGCACCATGCGCCGCCGCCGATCACGGCAATGGTCTTAGGGCGGAAGAGGCGGGAAAGGTCGCGTGTCATTCTTTAGCGGATCCGCTGTTTGAGAGTTCGGGATGCCTCCGGCGGGGATATCTCCCGCAAGAAGAAGTAAGTTTTCATTAACCAGAATCACACTCAATGGCTGTGCGGCACAGG
>NZ_LUKH01000130.1:0-5248 GCF_001593695.1 Leisingera sp. F5
CCAAGCGGCTGGCGGCTGAGGAAGGCATCCTGACCGGGATTTCCGGCGGCGCCAGCCTGGCAGCGGCGATCAAAGTGGCGGAGACCGCGCCGGAAGGTTCGGTGCTGCTGGTGATGCTGCCGGATACCGGGGAGCGCTATCTGTCGACGCCGCTGTTTGACGGCATCGAGGCGGAGATGGATGAGGATGAGGCGGCGCTGTCGGCGTCTACGCCGGGTTTTCAGTATTGAGAGGTTAGCGCGCCGCCACTGATGGCGCGGGCGCGGCGGTTGTTGCGCAGGTGAGTATTTTTAAAAAGATGAAAGGGAGCGGGGCCGCTCCTTTTTCAGTCTGCGTTCAGCCGTGTGGCCGCGCGCCGGCAGGCAAAGAAAAAGCCCCGGTTTCGGCCGGGGCTTTTTACATTCCGCGTTGGATGCAGGTCAGGCCAGCATCACCATCGGGTTTTCCAGGTTATCCTTGATCGCGTTCAAAAGTTCCGCGCCAAGGGCGCCGTCGATCACCCGGTGGTCCACGGACAGCGTGACGGACATCACCGTGGCCACGGCCAGTTCGCCATCTTTGCCGACGATCGGTTTTTTGACGCCTGCGCCGACCGCCAGGATGCCGGCATGCGGCGGGTTCACGATGGCGTCGAAGTTGTCGATGCCGAACATGCCGAGGTTGGAGATCGCAAAAGAACCGCCCTGGTATTCATGCGGCGCAAGCTTGCGGTCGCGGGCGCGTTTGGCGAGGTCTTTCATCTCGGTTGACAAGACAGAGAGCGATTTCATGTCGCTGTCCTGCAGAACCGGGGTGAACAGACCGCCTTCGATGGCGACGGCCACCGCCACATCCGATGCTTTCATCTTGAGCACCCGGTCGCCGGCCCAGACGGCATTGGCATCCGGCACCGATTGCAGCGCCAGCGCGCAGGCCTTGATGATGAAGTCGTTGACCGACAGCTTCACACCGCGGCCCTCAAGCTGCTTGTTCAGCTCGCCACGGAACTTCAGCAGTGCATCCAGCTGGATGTCGCGGCGCAGGTAGAAGTGCGGCACAGTCTGCTTGGCCTCGGTGAGGCGGGCGGCGATGGTTTTGCGCATGCCGTCCAGTTTGACCTCTTCGAAGTCGCGGCCTTCGTACATGCGTGCGACCTGATCGGCGGAGGGGCCCGCCGCGGAGGCTGCGGCAGCCGGAGCGCTTGCGGCGGGAGCGGCGTCTGCTTTCGGGGCAGCAGCTGCAGCCTGCGGCTGGGCGTTTTCCACGTCGGCTTTGACGATGCGGCCTTTGGGGCCAGAGCCTTTGATCTGTGCGAGGTCCAGGCCTTTGTCGGCGGCGATGCGGCGGGCCAGCGGTGAGGCAAAGATCCGGCTGCCGTCGGCGCCCTGCGGCGCAGCGGGGGCGGCCGTGGCTTTTTCTTTCGGCGCCGCAGGCGCGTCGGACACCGCAGGGGCGGCCTCCTTGCCTGCGTCAGCCGCCGGGGCGGCTTCGCCACCGGACGCATCGGAGCTATCGATGTCATCGGTGCTTTCGCCGTCTTCCAGCAGCACGGCGATCGGGGTGTTCACCTTCACGCCTTCGGAGCCTTCGGCAATCAGGATCTTGCCGACAGTGCCTTCGTCCACGGCTTCGAATTCCATGGTGGCCTTGTCGGTCTCGATCTCGGCCAGCAGATCGCCGGAGGAGACGGTGTCGCCTTCCTTGACCAGCCATTTGGCAAGGGTGCCTTCCTCCATGGTGGGAGACAGCGCGGGCATCAGGATTTCAGTGGGCATGCTATTCGCGCTCCTTACCGGTAGGTCACTTGCTTCACGGCTGCGACCACCTCATCCGTGGTGATCAGCGCGTGGCGTTCCAGGTTGGCGGCATAGGGCATGGGCACGTCCTTGCCGGTGCAGGTGATGATCGGCGCATCGAGGTAATCGAAGGCCTGCTGCATCACTTCCGAGGCGATATAGCTGCCGACCGAGCCTTGCGGCCAGCCTTCCTCAACCGTGACCAGGCGGTTGGTCTTTTGAACCGAAGCGATCACCGTGGGCAGGTCCATCGGGCGGATGGTGCGCAGGTCGATGACCTCGGCTGAAATACCATCTTCTGCAAGCTTATCAGCAGCTTCCAGCGCATAGGTCATGCCGATGCCAAAGGAGACGATGGTGGCATCGGTGCCTTCGCGCCAGATGCGGGCCTTGCCGAAGGGCACGGTGTAATCGTCCAGCTTGGGCACGTCGAAGGCGCGGCCATAGAGGATCTCGTTCTCTAGGAAGATCACCGGGTTGGGGTCGCGGATGGCGGTCTTCATCAGACCTTTGGCGTCGGACGCGGAGTAGGGCATGACCACTTTCAGACCCGGGATCTGCATGTACCAGGCGGCATAGTCCTGAGAATGCTGGGCGCCGACCCGGGCGGCAGCACCGTTGGGGCCGCGGAACACCATCGGGGCACCCATCTGGCCGCCGGACATATAGAGCGTCTTGGCCGCCGAGTTGATGATGTGGTCAATCGCCTGCATGGCGAAGTTGAAGGTCATGAACTCGACAATCGGGCGCAACCCGCCAAAGGCAGCACCGGTGGCGATGCCGGCAAAGCCGTGTTCGGTGATCGGGGTGTCGATCACCCGCTTGGCGCCGAATTCGTCCAGCAAGCCTTGGGAAATCTTATAGGCGCCCTGGTATTCGGCGACTTCCTCGCCCATCAGGAACACGTCCTCGTCACGGCGCATTTCCTCGGCCATGGCGTCGCGCAGCGCTTCGCGCACGGTGGTCTGCACCATTTCGGTGCCTTCCGGGTAATCCGGTTCCAGAACCTTGGCCGGCATGGCGGGTTCCTTCTGCGGCGCGGCGGCGGCGGGCTCGTCGGAGGGCGCTTCCTCGGCGGGGGCCTCTTCCTTGGCGCTGCCGGCCTCGTAGTCATCAGCGCTTTCGCCGTCTTCGACCAGCACCGCGATGGGGGTGTTCACCTTCACGCCTTCGGTGCCTTCGCCGATCAGGATCTTGCCGACGATGCCTTCGTCAACGGCTTCGAACTCCATCGTGGCCTTATCGGTTTCGATCTCGGCCATGATGTCGCCGGAGTTCACGGTATCGCCTTCCTTGACCAGCCATTTGGCCAGCGTGCCTTCTTCCATGGTCGGCGACAGGGCGGGCATAAGAATTTCGGTTGCCATATCAATTGCTCTCCGCAGGAGTGATCATTCCGACGATGTTGCCTTGACCGTCCTCAACATAGGCGCAGCGGCCGATGCCGGGGTAGTCGGTTGGCGGCAGCGCCTCGGCGCCGCCATTGGCCAGCGCCCAGGCGTAACGTTCGTCGCAATCGGCGACGTCGAACGTCATGGTGCCGCCGCGGACCGGGCCGCCGGCGGCTGGGGCATCGCCCATACGTTTCATCAGGCCGCCGGTCACGCCGTGAGCCATGCCGATATCCCGGCCTTCGATCAGGTGATAAGCCATATCTTCGCCCCCCGGCATAGGCTCGAACTGCCAGCCGAACAGACCGCTGTAAAAGGCCTTTGCGGCCTCAACTTCCGTTGCGTGGATTTCGAAATGCGGCATCAGGCGCTGGCCTCCTGCGGGACTTCGTCCGCATAGATGTCGGTCCACAGCTCTTCGAGCGCGGGTTCCGGGCTCTCCTTGGCGAACTCTGCGGACTTGCTGACGATCTCTTTGATCTCTTTGTCGATCGCCTTGAGATCGTCCTCGGTGGCGTGCTTGCCGGTCAGCAGCATCTCGCGGACCTGCTCGATCGGGTCGCGCTCCTCGCGCATTTTCTGGACCTCTTCGCGGGTGCGGTACTTGGCCGGATCCGACATCGAGTGGCCGCGGTAGCGGTAGGTTTTGACTTCCAGGATATAGGGACCGTCGCCGTTGCGGCAGTGGGAGACGGCGCGCTCGCCGGCTTCCTTGACCGAGAGGACGTTCATGCCGTCTACAGCTTCGCCCGGAATGCCGAACGCCTTGCCGCGTTCCCAGATTTCGGCGCTGGAGGTGGAGCGCTGCTGCGAGGTGCCCATGGCGTACTGGTTGTTCTCGATCACGAAGACCACCGGGAGTTTCCACAGGGCGGCCATGTTAAAGGTCTCGTAGACCTGGCCCTGATTGGCAGCGCCGTCGCCGAAATAGGTGAAGGTGACGCGTCCGTTGCCCTTGTACTTGTCGGCAAAGGCGAGGCCTGCACCGATCGGCACCTGGGCGCCGACGATGCCGTGGCCGCCATAGAAATGCTTCTCTTTCGAGAACATATGCATGGAGCCGCCCTTGCCCTTGGAGTAGCCGCCTTCGCGGCCCGTGAGCTCAGCCATGACGCCGTCGGGGTCCATGCCGCAGGCCAGCATGTGGCCGTGGTCGCGGTAGGAGGTGACGCGCTTGTCGCCTTCCTCAGCCGCGGCCTCAAGACCGACAACAACCGCTTCCTGGCCGATGTAGAGGTGGCAGAAGCCCCCGATCAGCCCCATGCCGTAGAGCTGGCCCGACTTTTCCTCGAATCGGCGGATCAGCAGCATCTCGCGGTAGTGTTTCGTCAGCTCTTCGGCAGAAACGTTTGGTTTCTTTGCGCTTTTCCTAGCGGCCATGGTGGTCGGCTCCCCCTGCAGGCTAGATAGTTTAGTGTTAAACCAATTGATACCCGGTTTTGGCCCGGCTGAATAGTGTTATTCTGCCGCGGGGTTTCCGCCGCGTAAAAATCCGCCCATGGACCGCAAAAATACCGCGCCGGCCTTTGGTGCGGGAGGGGCCGGGCGAAACGCGGCAGCAGAAAGGCCATATGCCTTTGCTGGCGGGGAGCGCCGGAATTTTTGCAAAAATTCCGTCTCGGAAAATTGCTGATTTTCCTGGTCGTTTTCTTGCAAGAAAACGGGCGGGGGAAGGAGTAAAGGCTGGGTTGCCGGCCATGCGAGGGCGTGCCGCGGCCCTTTAGCGGATGACAATCTCGTCCGCTCGGACAAGGCCAAGCACCGAGCGGGCCTGCTCATCCAGGAGATCAAGGTCAAGGTAGTCGTCGGACAGGCGGCTGGTCAGGTTTTCCATGCCGCCGATCCGGGACTGGAGACGGTCGAGATCCAGCCGCAGTTCTTCTGCTTCGGCCTGGATCTCGACCCTCCGGAACAGACCGAAGTCGCCCTGCACCGCCGCAAAGGTGAAATACGCGCTGAGCGCGAATGCAATTGCAAAGAAGGCGATGGCGCCAAAAGAGGGCCGGGGGCTTCGGGTCACTTTGGAGGTGCCTGTATGTTACTGCTCAAGTTTTTGTTTTTGCGCCGTTTCCCGGCGTCTGC
>NZ_LUKH01000131.1:0-5225 GCF_001593695.1 Leisingera sp. F5
CGCTGGAGCTGGGCGGCAAGTCTCCGCAACTGGTGTTCGGCGATGCGGATCTGGACGCCGCCCTGCCGTTCCTGGTGAACGCAGGGATACAAAACGCGGGCCAGACCTGTTCGGCCTCCTCGCGCATTCTGGTGCAACGCGGGGTTTATGAGGACGTGAAGGCACGGATGGCAGAGGCCTATGGCGCGCTGACCGTTGGGCCTGCAGCAGAGGATCTGCGGGTCGGACCGCTGATCTCTGCCCGCCAGAAACAGATTGTCGAGGGCTATCTAGAACAAGGCGCGGACCTGCCAGTGGCGGGGCGCGGGAAAATCGTTCCCCATGCGCCAGAGAGCGGTGCCTATGTGCAACCAACCCTGTTTGCCGATGTGCCGCCGGATCACGTGCTGGCACGGGAGGAGGTTTTTGGGCCGGTACAGGTGCTGATCCCGTTCGACACCGAAGACGACGCGTTGCGGATTGCCAACAGCACCGATTACGGGCTGGTTGCCAGCGTCTGGACCCGCGACGGGGCGCGGCAGATGCGGCTGGCGAAACGTCTGAATGCAGGACAGGTTTTCATCAACAATTACGGCGCCGGCGGTGGGGTGGAGCTGCCATTTGGCGGTGTCGGGAAATCCGGCCACGGGCGGGAAAAGGGATTCGAGGCGCTCTATGGGTTTTCGCAATTAAAGACCGTGGCGGCGCATCATGGCTGAGATAAGCCAATAGGTCAGCACTGTTGCCCCAATGTTTCGCGCGCGAAACATTGGGGCAGAATTTCTGCCACTAATTGTACCGTTTGGCAGGATACCTGCCGCAAGACCGGCGAAGTGTTATCAGACGATTACCGCCTGCCGTTCCTGCTTGCCGACACCGAAAACCCGCTTGTAGCGCTCGATTTCATCCGCAGGCCCCATCGCCTTTTCCGGGTTGTCCGACAGTTTCACAGTGGGTCGGCCATTGGCGGCAACCGCTTTGCAGACCAGCGAGAAAGGCGCCAGCGCGTTATCCTTCACCAGCCCGCGGAAATCGTTGGTCAGCAGCGTGCCCCAGCCGAAGGAGATCTTGGTACGGTTCGAGAACTGCGCGTGCAGGTCCTGGATCTGCTGCACGTCCAGCCCGTCGGAAAAGATCACCCGTTTCTCCGCCGGATCCTCGCCGCGGTCTTTCCACCAATTGATCGCCACCTTGGCGCCCTTGGCCGGGTCGCCGCTGTCGATACGGATACCGGTCCAGCCGGCCAGCCAATCAGGCGCGCGGTCCAGGAACCCCGTGGTGCCATAAGTATCCGGCAGGATGATGCGCAGGTTGCCTTCGTGCTCGTCATGCCAATCGGACAGCACGTCATAGGGCGCTTGGGCCAGCTTCGCGTCATTTTCAGCCAGCGCGGAATAGACCATCGGCAGCTCATGGGCATTGGTGCCGATTGCCTCCACCTCGCGGCGCATGGCGATGAGGCAATTGGAGGTGCCGGTGAATTTATCGCCCAGCCCCTCATGCATCGCCTGGACGCACCAATCCTGCCAGAGGAAGGAATGGCGGCGACGGGTGCCGAAATCGGCGATGGTCAGCCCATCCACGTCCCGCAGACGCTCGATCTTTTCCCAAACCTTGGTCATGGCGCGGGCATAGAGCACCTGCAGCTCAAACCGGCCCATGCTGTTGATCACCGCCCGGCTGCGCAGCTCCATCAGCACCGCAAGCGCCGGGATCTCCCACAGCATCACCTCGTGCCATTTGCCCTCGAACGTCAGCTCGTACTGATCGCCCCTGCGTTCCAGATGATAAGGCGGCAGACGCAGACCCTCGAACCATTCCATAAAATCGGGACGGAACATCTGCCGCTTGCCATAGAAGGTATTGCCGCGCAGCCATGTGCTTTCACCGCGGCTGAGCGACAGCGAGCGGATGTGATCCAGCTGTTCGCGCAGCTCGCCCTCGTCGATCAGTTCGGCCAGAGGCACATTCGCGGAGCGGTTAATCAGCGAGAAAGTGACAGTCGTGTCCGGTTTGTTGCGGAACACTGACTGGCACATCAGAAGCTTATAGAAATCGGTATCAATCAGCGACCGGACGATCGGATCGATCTTCCATTTGTGATTGTAGACGCGGGTTGCAATATCCACCGGCAGCCTCGTGCATAAGGGTCACTGATTGATAGAATAGCCCGCCTGCAGGGGCAAGGAATTCAACCCGCGCGGCGCGCTTGTGCCTGCGGTGCCAGTTGGCCCAGCACGTCTAATAGCACGGCCCGGTTGATCGGCTTGCTCATGAAGTCATCCATACCGGCATCCAGGCAAGCCTTGCGATCGGAGTCGAAGGCATTGGCGGTCAGAGCCACAATGGCCGGCTGCAGGCGGGCCCGGGCACGGATTATCCGGGTGGCTTCCAGCCCGTCCATTTCCGGCATCGACATATCCATCAGAATGACATCCGGGGCAAAGTTCTCAAAACGTGCCACTGCCTCGCAGCCATTTTCGGCAAAGGCCAGTTCCACCGGGGCGGATTGCAGGAATTTTTCAATCAGCACCCGGTTTACCGCGTTGTCCTCGGCCACCAGAACCCGCAGGCCGTCCAATGCCGAGGACTCGTCTGGATAGGCCGGTGCGGCTGCGGTTGCAGGCTCCGCCTGAGGTGCCTGCAACCGCAGCCGCACCGTAAAACAGGACCCCAAGCCAAGTTCAGACGTGACCGAGATACTCCCGTCCATCGCTTCCGCCAAACGGCGGGAAATGGCCAGCCCAAGCCCGGTGCCGCCAAAGCGGCGGCTGATTGCAGCATCCGCCTGGGAAAAACGCTCAAACACCTTGCCAAGTTTATCCGCAGCGATGCCAATGCCGGTATCTGCCACCGAGAACACCAGATCGTGGCCCGCTCCGGATACCGCCGGTTCGGCATCCAGTGTCACCAGCACCCGGCCCTGGTCGGTGAACTTGATCGCATTGCCAGTGAGGTTCATCAGAACCTGCCGGATCCGCCGGTCATCCCCCTGCAGCAGACAGGGCACACGCCCCGTGATTTTCAGTACCAGCCTCAGCCCTTTGGCGTCGGCCTGGGCCTGCAGGAGACGTATGGTATCCCCAAAGCAGGCGTGCGGATCAAAGTTGACCTGGCTGAGGCTAAGTTCTTCGGCATCCATTTGCGAAAAGTCGAGGACATCATTGATCAGCGCCAGCAGGGTATCCGCCGAACTAAGGATGGTGTCGGCGTATAGGGTTTGCTCTTCGTTCAAGCTGCTGTCGCGCAACAGCTGCGCCATGCCGATCACCCCGTTCATCGGTGTGCGGATTTCGTGGCTCATCGTGGCCAGAAAATCAGTCTTGGCCCGGGCGCCTTCCTCGGCGGCGATACGGGCTTGTTCCAATTGCTGGGCACGTTCCTTGGCGGCGGTGATGTCACGCTCCACTGCAATCAGCGTTTCCAGCTCGCCGTCGGCGTTCAGCATCGGCACCTGGCTGGTCTCAATCCAGACCCGCCGGCCGTCCTTGCAGCGGTTGCGGATTTCCACCCGCAGAGGACGCGCATGGAGAACGCTGTCTTGCAGCAGCCGGATGGTCTCAGCGTCCGTCTCACCGCTGTTCAGCAAATCACCGGGCAACTGGCCCTGCGCCTCGTCAAAGCTGTAACCGGTGATGCGGGTGAAACTGTCGTTCACCCAGGTGATGCGCCCGTCGCGGTCCATCAACATCACACTGTCGTTGGCATTTTTGGCAACCAGCGCCAAGCGCTTGGCCTCCATTTTCTGATCGGACAGCCGGACATAGGCGGCCTCCAGTTCCTCCTGCTGAAGGGCCTGGGCCAGCATGACCTTGCGGGTCCGGCTGAAATTGCGTGTGACATAGGTCAGAAACCAGAAAAAGGAGGTAAAAAGCACAAGCAGCCCGGCCAGATGCGGATAATACGTCGGCGCCAGGACCGGTGTTTCAACGATCTCCGCTGCCAGAAAGACCACCGGCAACCCAGCATAGGTGACAAGTCTGGCAAGGACAGCGCGCGGGTGATAAGGCAGCACCAGCCCGGCGTTGATCGCCATCCCGGTAAGCAAACCGATGGCAAACAACGGCTCATTATGCGCATGCGTCAGCAGTGCCGGCGTTTCGACCCAGAACGGGACCGACGCGGCCGCGCCAAGCGCCAAGGCCTGCAAAAAGGCGGTCAGCGCCGTCAGCAGCCGCAGCCGCCCCTCACTCATCCCGCCGCGGACCAGGTGTTCTGCCTGGCGCAGCAGAAGACAGTCCACAACATCCCCGGCAAGCGCAAGCGCAAAGGCCAGAAACGCATAAAGCGGCGGCACAGCCAATCCAAGAATGCCAAATGCAAAGAGCATGAACAGCAGGCGGGCCCGGAACGCGCGGACACGGCCGCGGCAATAGCGCAGCAGCAACTCAAGCGATCCATATCGCTTACTGAATTTGGCCAGCGTTCCGTTGCCGGTCCAGTCTGAAGTGTCCATCAATCAGCCTTGGCATCTGTCCGGGTGCCCGCACAGCATAGCAATGCCTTTGTTAACATTTCGCCCCCGTCTCCTTAAGATTGCAGATTAACACCTTCACTCGCCATTTCCTTCAGAGCAGCTTGCAGCGATCCGTTCAGGTCGATAGCGCGGCAGGCGGCCAGATCAACAGTCACATCAAATCCCAACCGCGCCGCATCCAGGGCCGTGAAAGCAACGCAGAAATCAGTGGCAAGCCCAGCCAGGGTCAAACCAGTGATACCGCGGCTGCGCAGGTAGCCCTCCAGCCCGGTGGAAGTGGATTGATCATTCTCGAAGAACCCCGAATAGCTGTCGATCCCCGGCCGGAAGCCCTTGCGGATGATCAGGTCGCCATCGGTGTGCAGGTCTTTGCGGAAGGCCGCGCCCTCGGTGCCTTGAACACAGTGATCGGGCCACAGAACCTGGGTGCCATACGGCATTTCCGTCGTTTCAAACGGATCCTTTCCCGGATGCGAAGACGCAAAGGAGGAATGCCCCGCCGGGTGCCAGTCCTGCGTCAGGATCACTGCATCAAATCTGTCCATCATTGCGTTGATAGGGGCCACCACCTTATCCCCACCGGGCACTGCCAGAGCGCCTCCGGGGCAGAAATCGTTTTGCACATCGACAACGATCAGGGCCTGGAACATCGGCATCTCCTATACTGCGCACACAATATGTAGCGGTGCAGGCGGGGCTTGGGAACTGCTGTTGGCCACCCGCGCCCCGGCGAGACAGGAAAGATACATCCAAAGCCCTTATTTTATTG
>NZ_LUKH01000132.1:0-5156 GCF_001593695.1 Leisingera sp. F5
CGGCATGTATATCGGGGACACCGACGATGGCTCGGGCCTGCACCACATGGTGTATGAGGTCGTGGACAACGGCATCGACGAGGCGCTGGCAGGCCACGCGGACCACGTGACGGTGAAAATCCACGCCGATTCCAGCGTATCCGTCAGCGACAACGGCCGCGGCATTCCGGTGGGTATCCACGAGGAAGAAGGCGTATCCGCGGCCGAGGTCATCATGACCCAGCTGCACGCCGGCGGTAAGTTTGACAGCAACTCCTACAAGGTTTCCGGCGGCCTGCACGGTGTGGGTGTTTCGGTGGTGAACGCGCTGTCTGACTGGCTGGAATTGCGCGTCTGGCGCGACGGCAAGGAACACATTGCCAGGTTTGAGCGCGGTGATACCGCCAGGCATCTGGAGGTGGTCGGCGATTGCGGCGACCGGACCGGCACCGAAGTGCGCTTCATGGCCTCGACGGATACGTTTTCCAACCTCGAATATGTTTTTGAAACGCTGGAAAAGCGCTTGCGGGAACTGGCTTTTCTGAACTCCGGCGTGCGCATCATCCTGATCGACGAACGCCCGGCGGAACGGCTGGAAGTGGAGTTGTACTATGACGGCGGCGTCAAGGAATTCGTCAAATACCTGGACCGCCACAAGACGCCGGTGATGGAAACTCCGGTTTATATCATCGGTGAAAAGGACGAAATCGTTGTCGAAATCGCCATGTGGTGGAATGACAGCTATCACGAAACTGTGCTGCCCTTTACCAACAACATCCCGCAGCGCGATGGCGGCACCCATGTTGCAGGCTTCCGCGGCGCGCTGACCCGGACGATCAACAACTATGCGCAGATTTCGGGCATCGCGAAGAAGGAAAAGATCTCCTTCACTGGTGATGACGCCCGCGAAGGGCTGACCTGCGTTTTGTCGGTGAAAGTGCCGGATCCGAAATTTTCCAGCCAGACCAAGGACAAGCTGGTGTCATCCGAGGTGCGCCCGGTGGTCGAAAGCCTGGTCGGGGAAAAACTGGCAGAATGGTTTGAGGAAAATCCCGGCCAGGCCAAGCAAATCGTTGGCAAAATTGTCGAGGCCGCTTTGGCCCGCGAGGCCGCCCGCAAAGCACGCGAACTGACCCGCCGCAAAACTGCAATGGACGTGAATTACCTCGCCGGCAAGCTGAAGGATTGCTCTGAAAAAGACCCGTCCAAAACCGAAGTCTTCCTGGTCGAGGGGGACTCGGCCGGCGGTTCCGCCCAGACGGGCCGGGACCGGAGGACACAGGCAATCCTGCCCCTGCGCGGCAAGATCCTGAACGTTGAACGCGCACGCTTTGACCGGATGCTGGGAAGCCAGGAAATCGGCAACCTGGTGATGGCATTGGGCACCGGTATTGGCCGGGACGAATTTAAGATTGAAAAGCTGCGCTACCACAAGATTGTCATCATGACCGATGCGGACGTGGACGGCGCCCATATCCGGACGTTGCTGCTGACCTTCTTCTACCGGCAGATGCCGGAGCTGATCGAGGGCGGCTATCTCTACATTGCGCAGCCGCCATTGTATAAGGTCGCGCGCGGCAAATCCGAGGTTTACCTCAAGGATCAGGCAGCGCTGGATGATTATCTGATCAACCAAGGTGTCGACGGCGCGTTGCTGAAACTCGGTAACGGCTCCGAGATTGCCGGTGCCGACCTTACCCGCGTGGTCGACGAGGCGCGCCAGCTCAAACGTGTGCTGGATGCCTTCCCGACCCATTACCCGCGCCACATCCTGGAGCAAGCTGCCGTGGCCGGTGCCTTTGTGCCCGGTGCGGTGGATTCCAACCTGCAGGGCGTGGCCGACAAGGTTGCGGCGCGGCTGGACGCCATTGCCCTGGAATATGAGCGCGGCTGGCAGGGCCGGATCACCCAGGATCACGGCATCCGCCTGGCCCGCATCCTGCGCGGGGTCGAGGAAGTGCGTACCCTGGA
The DNA here is from genome assembly GCF_001593695.1 of Leisingera sp. F5. NCBI lineage: Bacteria > Pseudomonadati > Pseudomonadota > Alphaproteobacteria > Rhodobacterales > Roseobacteraceae > Leisingera > Leisingera sp. F5. Next base: position 1,951 of record NZ_LUKH01000132.1, read on the forward strand.
CGGTCCGATGCTGCGCTCCGGCGAGGCGCGCAAAACCGGCAGCTTCACCCAAAGCCTGCAGGAAGTCTACGGCACCTCCTCCCAGCTGATCCGCCGCGATCGCAGCCAGATTATTCACGGACCGCTGGATCTTTTGAAGGCGATCCTTGATGAAGGCGAAAAGGGTCTCTCGCTGCAGCGCTACAAAGGCCTGGGCGAGATGAACCCGGACCAGCTGTGGGAGACGACACTGGACCCGGACGCCCGGACACTGCTGCAAGTGCGGGTCGACGATATGATCGAGGCGGATGATCTGTTCACCAAGCTGATGGGCGATGTTGTCGAACCCCGTCGCGAGTTTATCCAAAAGAACGCGCTTAGCGTCGAAAACCTGGATTTCTGATCGGGTGTAGGATCGCGCATATTCGTGCGCGATCCCCATAACTTTGCGCGATTAGCCCATAGGTTTGCGCGTAAGCGCTGCTGCGAGGACTTCACCCGCCACGTCGCGGCAGACGTATTGCTGGCCCCGGTAATTGCGGCCGAATGGCATCGCAAGGGTGATGATCAAATTCAGTGCGCTTTTACTGGCCAAGCGGCACGAGGTTGTCAGGCGGCACTTCCCATACAATTTCCGAGATATGGGCGTGTTCTAAATAGGTTGGAGATATTCGCGGTTGGAAGCGCTATGGACGCATTGATATCGTTAATTTCGATTGTTTGAATGTTTTGTTTTGCCAAATCTACCGCCCGGGAAATGATTCAGATCAAAGTGCAGTACAGCCGTCCTGCGCATTCTCCTGCCAGCGACGCGGCACTGTTCAGAAAACCGGAATCAGATGCGGCCTTTTCCGGCCGGCTTGCTGCGCTACATTTGTACGAGCCAAGGAGGACAAAAAATGTCCGAACAGCCAAGCAAAGCCGAAGAGCGGAACACCTTCCTGTTCCTCGCCGTGGTTCTGGCGCCGGTACTGGCGGTGGGACTGGTCGGCGGATACGGCCTGATCATCTGGATCTCCCAGATCTTCCTGGGACCGCCCGCCGGGTAAGAGGCCAGGCCAATGCCAGCACATGCCAGCACAGCCCCCTCGCGGCGCGCCTTCCTGACCGGGAAAGTGGCCCGCCCGGAGCCGGAATTCCGTCCGCCCTGGACGGATGAGGCCCGGGTGCAGGCGCAGTGCACCGGCTGCAATGCCTGTGTTGAGGCTTGCCCGCAAGGGATCATCGAATTCGACAGCCACAGCCGCCCGCGGATCAGTTTCCACGGTGGCGAATGCACCTTTTGCGGCGCCTGTGCCGAAGCCTGTCCGCAGGCGGTGTTCGATCTGGCACAGCCAGCGCCCTGGCCGGTGACAGTGGAGATCACCAGCAGCTGCCTGAATGCCGCCGGAATCGCCTGCCAGCTGTGCACCGACATTTGCGACCCTCGTGCCCTTCGGATGGACCTGTCAGTCCGTCCGGTCGGCGCCATTCAGGTGGATCCCGGCGCCTGCACCGGCTGCGGTGCCTGCCTGTCCACCTGTCCCAACAATGCCATCGCACTCTGCGACCCCCGCCAGCAAAGGACGCCCGCGTGACAGAAGAGATCCATATTTCCAGCCTGCTGGTGCGCAGCAATCCGGCGCAGATGGAGGATGTTCTGGCCAACATCAAATCCATGGCAGGCGCCGAGATTTCGCAAGCCGATCCCTCGGGCAAGATCGTCGTCCTGTTTGAGGCGGACAGCGACCGGGCCATTGGCGATGCCTTGGCCAGAATTCAGCTTCTCGACGGCGTCGCCAGCGCGGCGCTTGTCTTCCATCAAACCTGCGATGCGCAGGACCTCGCCATTGAAGAAGGAGTCCCCCAATGACCGGACTTACCCGCCGCGACGCCATTAAGGCGCAGGCCGCCGCAGCCGCCGCACTTGCTGCCGGGCTGCCGATCCCTGCCGCCGCGCAGAACCTTGTCACCGACGCCAGCCTGACCGAGTTGAAATGGTCCAAGGCCCCTTGCCGCTTCTGCGGCACCGGCTGCTCGATCATGGTCGCCACCAAGGCCGGCCGCGTGGTCGCCACCCATGGCGACACTCAGGCCGAGGTGAACCGCGGATTGAACTGCGTCAAAGGCTACTTCCTGTCCAAGATCATGTACGGCGCCGACCGTCTGACCCAGCCGCTGCTGCGCAAGACCAATGGCGAGTACGATAAAGAGGGCGAATTCACCCCGGTCAGCTGGGATGAAGCCTTTGATATCATGGCTGAGAAATGGAAGAAGACCCTGGCCGAGAAAGGCCCCGAGGGCATCGGCATGTTCGGCTCCGGCCAATGGACCGTCTGGGAAGGCTATGCCGCGTCGAAACTGATGAAGGCAGGCTTCCGCTCCAACAACATCGACCCCAACGCGCGTCACTGCATGGCCAGCGCCGTGGGCGGCTTCATGCGGACCTTCGGCATCGACGAGCCGATGGGCTGCTATGACGATTTCGAGAACGCCGACGCCTTTGTGCTGTGGGGCTCGAACATGGCCGAGATGCACCCGATCCTGTGGACCCGCATCACCGACCGCCGGTTCAGCCATCCGCATGTGCAGGTGGCGGTGCTGTCGACCTTCACCCACCGCAGCTTTGACCTGGCGGACATCCCGGCGGTGTTCACCCCGCAGACCGACCTGGTGATCCTGAACTACATCGCCAACTACATCATCCAGAATGATGCGGTGCATAAGGACTTTGTTGGCAAGCACGTGAACTTCCGCCGCGGCAATCAGGACATCGGCTATGGCCTGCGTCCCGAACACCCGCTGGAGCAGATGGCCGAGAACGCCACCAAGGCGGGCGGCTCCGAGCCGATGAGCTTTGAGGAATTCGCTGAATTCGTCTCTGAATACACGCTGGAAAAAGCCGAGGAAATGTCCGGCGTTCCGGCAGCAACCCTGGAAAAGATCGCGAAACTGTACGCTGATCCCAATACCAAGGTCATGTCGCTGTGGACCATGGGCGCCAACCAGCACACCCGCGGTGTCTGGGCCAATAACCTGCTGTACAACATACACCTGCTGACCGGCAAAATCTCTACCCCCGGCAACTCGCCGTTCTCGCTGACCGGCCAGCCCTCGGCCTGCGGCACCGCCCGCGAGGTGGGCACCTTCTCGCACCGCCTGCCCGCCGACATGGTGGTGAAGAACCCCGAGCACCGGGCCTATGCCGAAAAAATCTGGAAACTGCCCGAAGGCACTGTTCCGGGCTG
>NZ_LUKH01000133.1:0-5152 GCF_001593695.1 Leisingera sp. F5
GGCCAGAACGTCCACTTTGTGATAATGCGTCGCGTGCAGGGTGGCGGCAGTGGGCGACGGCACCCATGCGCAGTTGGCGCCAGACATCGGATGGCCAATCTTGGCCTCCAGCATGTCGGCCATCAGGTCGGGCATCGCCCACATCCCCTTGCCGATCTGCGCCTTTCCCTGCAAACCACAAGCCAGCCCGATATCCACGTTGCGATCTTCGTAGGACTGAATCCAGGGGGTCGATTTCATTTCGCCCTTGGGCAGGAACGGCCCGGCCTCCATCGAGGTATGTATCTCGTCGCCGGTGCGGTCCAAAAAGCCAGTGTTGATAAAGGCCACCCGGTGTTTTGCAGCGCGGATACATTCCTTCAGGTTGACCGAAGTGCGGCGCTCTTCGTCCATGATCCCCAGCTTCACCGTATATTGAGGCAGCCCCAGGATTTCCTCGACGGTCGAGAATATCTCGTCGGCAAAGGCGACCTCTTCGGGGCCGTGCATCTTGGGTTTCACCACATAGACCGAGCCATGGGCCGAATTGCCGCCGTCGCGCTTCAGGTCGTGCTTGGCGATCACCACGGTGATCAGCGCATCCAGCAGGCCCTCATAGGCCTCCTTGCCGTCCTGATCCAGCACCGCCGGGTTGGTCATCAGATGGCCGACATTGCGGACCCACAGCAGGGCGCGGCCCTTGAGGGTCAGCGCCGAGCCATCCGGCGCAGTGTAGCCGAAGTCCGGGTTCAGGCGGCGGGTGATGGTCTTGCCGCCCTTCTCCAGCTCCGCCTCCAGGTCGCCCCGCATCAGGCCCAGCCAGTTGGAATAGGCCAGCACCTTGTCCGCGGCATCGACGCACGCGACGGAATCCTCGCAATCCATGATCGCCGACATCGCGCTTTCCAGCCGCACATCGGCCAGCCCGGCCTGATCGCGGGCGCCGATTGCGTGGGCACGGTCAAACACCAGTTCCACATGCAGACCATTGTTGCGCAGCAGAACTGCCTCCGGCGCCTTGGGGTTGCCGCGGTAGCCTGCAAATTTCTCCGGCTGCGCCAGCGGCAGATCGTCAATCAGCAGTTGCCCGTCCTGCACATAGTAACGGCGCACATCGGCGTGGCTGGCGCCGTCAATCGGAAACGCCTCATCCAGAAACACCCGCGCCCGCGCCACAACCCGCGCGCCGCGGCCCCTGTCGTAGCCGCCCTTGGGCGCAGGGGTGCCCATTGCATCAGTGCCATAGAACCCGTCATAGAGGCTGCCCCAGCGCGCATTGGCCGCGTTCAGCGCGTAGCGTGCGTTGGTGATCGGCACCACCAGCTGCGGCCCCGGCACAGATGCGATCTCGGGGTCGACGTTCTGGGTCTCGATCTCGAAATCGCCGCCCTCAGGCAGCAGATAACCGATCTCCGTCAGGAACGTCTTGTAGCCTTCATGGTCATGCGGTTTGTCGCGATTGGCGATGTGCCAGGCGTCGATCTTGGCCTGGATCTCTTCCCGCTTGGCCAGCAGCGCGCGGTTTTCCGGCCCGAATGTGTTCACCAGCTCCGCCAGGCCGGTCCAGAACGCCTCGGCTTCGATACCGGTCCCCGGCAGCGCTTGTTTCTCGATGAACTCCGCCAGCTCCGGCGCAACCTGAATTCCCTGCTTTTCGACCCGGCTCATGACTTGCTCCCTTGGACGGTACACCACTGTATGCTGCCCCTTAACTAGGGGAGAAGTTTCCGATCGGCAACAAAACAGCCTACCTCTGAAACCGAACTCAATTTCTTGTTTTTCAAGAAAGTGCTGCGGATTCTTCTGAACCCGTTATTCTGCGGCCAATCCGCTTGCAGTCCCGCCCCTATCCTCTACACCTGAAAAGAAGCAGTGCAGAGGAGAGCGAGAATGGCCAAAGACACGCCCCAGACCTTCTACCTGAAAGACTACACGCCCTTTGGCTATGACGTCGAAAGCGTTCACCTGACCTTCCGTCTGACGCCGGAAACCACCCGCGTCCTCAGCAGGATCCGCTTTGCCCCGAAACCGGACGCAGCGGACAAGACCTTCTTCCTGCACGGTGAAGACCTGCAGCTGATCTCGGCCAGGATCGACGGGCAGGACATCTCACCCGAAGTGATAGACAAAGGCCTCAGCTGCGACGTGCCCGGCGCCCCCTTCACCTGGGAGGCCGAGGTGGAGATCAACCCGGCCGGCAACACCGCGCTGGAGGGGCTTTACATGTCCAACCGGATGTATTGCACCCAATGCGAGGCCGAGGGTTTCCGCAAGATCACCTATTACCCCGACCGCCCCGACGTGATGTCCACCTTCACCGTGCGGATCGAGGGCGACGAACCGGTGATGCTCTCGAACGGCAATCCCATGGGCCAGGGCGAAGGCTGGGCCGAATGGCACGATCCCTGGCCGAAACCGGCCTATCTGTTTGCCCTGGTGGCGGGCGATCTGGTGAATCACCCCGGCAGCTTCACGACCAGGTCCGGCAAAGAGGTCGAACTGAACATCTGGGTCCGCCCCGGTGACGAGGACAAATGTGCCTTTGGCATGGAGGCGCTGAAAAAGTCCATGAAATGGGACGAGGACGTCTACGGCCTCGAATACGACCTGGAGCTGTTCAACATCGTCGCTGTGGACGACTTCAACATGGGCGCAATGGAGAACAAAGGATTGAACATTTTCAACTCTTCCTGCGTTCTGGCGTCGCCTGAGACCTCCACAGATGCCAATTTCGAACGTATTGAAGCCATCATCGCGCATGAGTATTTTCACAACTGGACCGGCAACCGCATCACTTGCCGTGACTGGTTTCAGCTCTGTCTGAAGGAAGGGTTGACGGTTTTCCGCGATGCGCAGTTCACCGCCGACATGCGCTCGGAGCCGGTGAAGCGGATCGACGACGTGATCACGCTGCGCGCCCGGCAGTTCCCTGAGGACAACGGCCCCCTCGCCCATCCGCCGCGCCCGGAGGAGTTCCAGGAGATCAACAACTTCTACACCGCCACCGTCTATGAAAAAGGCGCAGAGGTGATCGGGATGCTCAAGCGGCTGGTGGGGGATGACAACTACTACAAGGCGCTGAAGCTCTATTTCGAGCGCCACGACGGCGAGGCCTGCACCATCGAGGACTGGCTGAAGGTGTTCGAGGACGCCACCGGCCGCGACCTGCAGCAATTCAAACTGTGGTACAGTCAGGCAGGCACCCCGCGGGTGAAAGTGTCCGAGGATTACGCCGGCGGCACCTATACCCTGACGTTTGAGCAATCGACGCCGCCGACGCCGGGCCAGCCGGACAAGGCACCGCGGGTGATCCCGATGGCGGTTGGCCTGTTGTCGCCCAATGGCGACGAGCTGCGCGGCACGGAAATGCTGGAGCTGACGGAAGCCAAGCAAAGCTTCACCTTTGACGGCCTCGCCGCCAAACCGGTGCCCTCGATCCTGCGCGAGTTTTCCGCGCCGGTAATCCTGGAGCGTGAGAGCACCAATGCCGAACGCGCTTTCCTGCTGGCCCATGACACCGACCCGTTCAACCGCTGGGAGGCAGGCAACGCGCTGGCCAAGGAGGTCCGCTTGGCGATGGTGCTGGACGGTGCCGCGCCCGATGGCGCCTATCTGGACGCGCTGGAAAAACTGGTGCGCGATGACGATCAGGACCCGGCCTTCCGCGCCCTGGTGCTGTCGCCGCCCAGCCAGGCCGACATCGCCCAGACCCTGTTTGAGCGCGGCTATACCCCCGATCCGCAGAAAATCTATGACGCGGCTGAGACCTTTACCCAAACTCTGGCGCAGCAGCTGGAAACCAGCCTGCCCCGGCTTTATGCCGCCACCACGGTCGAAGGCCCTTATGCGCCGGACGCCGATAGCGCCGGGAAACGTGCCCTGAACGGCCGTATCCTGTCGCTGCTCACCCGTCTGGACGGCGGCGAACAGGCCGCGCGCCAATACGCAGCTGCGGACAACATGACCCAGCAATACACCGCCCTCGCCGCGCTGATGAAGGCTGAAAAGGGCGATGCCCAATCTCAGGCCTTCTTTGATCAGTGGCAGGACGACCGGCTGGTGATGGACAAGTGGTTCGCGCTGCAGATCGCCTGCGCGGCACCACAGAAAACCGCAGCCACCGCAGCCGCCCTGACCAATCATCCACTGTTCGACATGAAGAACCCCAACCGTTTCCGCGCCGTCTTTGGCGCCTTGGCGGGCAACCACGCGGGCTTTCATCATGCCAGCGGCGAGGCCTATGCCCTGCTGGCAGAGAACCTGATTGCATTGGACAAGCTGAACCCGCAGACCACTGCCCGCATGTGCGCCGCCTTCCAGACCTGGAAACGCTATGACGCCGGCCGCCAGTCGCTGATCCGCGCCCGGATGAGCCGCATTGCCGGCGCGCCGGGTCTCAGCCGGGACACCAATGAGATGATCACCCGGATCCTGGATGCCTGAAACACCGGAAACACGCTCTCCGGCGGCGGATTACAGCTTCTCCCGCCGGGGCCGATCTCCCGCCGCAATACTGGCAACGGGCGGCTGGCTGGTGGCGCTGCTGGTTCTGTGGCTCTTGCTGGATGCGGCCGTTTGGCTGGTGATCCTGCTGGCCCTGCCGGTTGTTCCTGCGCTGCTGGACCTGATCCGCAACCCCCTGTCTGGCCTCACATTTTCTGAAAACCAATTGGAATGGTTCACCGGAGGCCTGACCGGCAAGGCCGAGCTTGGAGAGATCGACCGCGTGCGGTTCGACACCCGCTGGGATTTCTCAGTCCGCGCCACACTGGTCCTTCGCAATGGCAAACGCATCCGCCTGCCGCAAGAGGCCACCCCGCCGCACGCCGAAGCGGACGCCGAATTCCAAGCCCGCGGCATCAGGACCGAACGCCATCATTTCACTGCGTTTTGACGGCGCTGGTCTTGAACTTGCGCATCAGCTGCCATTGCCGCTGCCGCCACCCGCGATTGTTCCCATTGAGGCGTTAACTTCCCCAGTGCCGCCATCTTTGCGCCCCAATGCCTGACGACATTGGGAGCAACGATAAGCTGCCACTCATCAGGAAGCGCAAATGCTCACAACCTCTCGACAGGCACGGGATTTTCTGTCCCGCATTTCAGGTCTGGTTTCCGACCGCTCCAAGCCTGCCGCCACTCCTGTTCCTGTTCCTGTTTCGTCCCCGGCCCCGGC
>NZ_LUKH01000134.1:0-5097 GCF_001593695.1 Leisingera sp. F5
TCGCGCTTCATCCTGACGCTCGCTGCTGGAAATCTCGCCCGGCTGCCCCGGTTGCTGGCGGCATGAGGCTGTATGAGGTGGCCACAAGCCTGCTTTCAGCCGCCCGATCCGGAAGGGAGACAACGCAGCCCCCCTCAGAGAGAACAGCGTCCCGCTGGCCTGACTAATTCAGCCGCCTGTTAAAGCTTCAGGTCTTTCACAACCGTCACAGTGTCTCCATCACATAGCACATTGCCCACGCTGTCACGCACGTCTGCGGCTAGGTCAGACGGCGCAACCGCCGCCCATTCATGCGCGCACTCGGGGCAGATCAGCAGGCGTCCGCCTGATAGGTATAGGCAGAGGAGCATTCGGCTCACCGCCGCGCGCAGCATAGCCGCGGGCCTGATCCATCACCGTGAACGGGTGGCCGGGTGTTGTCACATTAACTCGATTTGCTTGAGAGCAAGGTCGCTGATTTAAGTTTCAGGCGCCGCCCGCGGCGGTTTCATAGCCGACCACCGGAACTTCAAGCATCTGTCTGTCCGGGCATTTCCTCTATCCAGCGCAGAATGCGCTCCGTTTCGCGGGTAAGTTCTTCCTTAAACCGGTGCGCGATGAGAGAAGGCCTCGCGCCAATGGGCTCAAACAAGGCGAAACGATAGGCTGGAAGATCGGCAATCGGAAGGGCGGCAGACGGCTTCAGTCCGGTCCAGAAATGCGCAGTGAATGCATCCGCGATAGGAAGGCCAACATCTTGTTCGCCCAGCAATAATGCCGTTATCGAAAGCTCAGACGTCAATGGGGAAAGGAACCTGTCTCCAATCTGATGCATAGACAATTCGTCAGCGATGCCCCCTTGCAGCCCGATGAGCCGTTCCTTTCGCAGATCCTCAAGGTGAAGCGAGCTGTGAGCTTGGGCAAGTTCATGCTCTTCGCTCAGAATGCACATATGCGGGACTGCCCCTTCGTAGAGCAGGTTAACGCCTTCAGGAATGTCCTGAATGTTGGCAAAGCCCAGCTTGAGCGTACCCATGCTGGCGTATTCCGTGACCCAGCGGGACGTTTTGACGTGCCAGTTGACGGCAATATCGTGTTTCTGAACTCCCAGAGCTTTCAGAGCCCGAGGCACGACCTCAAGTGACAAGGCGGTATTTGCACCAAAAGTCAGAGTACCACGTTCCTTGCGGGCAATTTCCTCCGCAGCCTCTTCGAGAGAAGCTAGCGCGGAATACGTGCGTTCGACTTCGATCAGAAATTCTTCTGCTTCCGGGGTCGGCTGCACGCCCTTGCTTTTCCGTGTGAACAAAGGGCAACCGAAATCGCGCTCCAGATCGCCCAGGATACGGCTGACGCTGGGTTGAGAGAGGTTCAGGCGGGTTGCTGCTCCGGAAACCGAACCAGTGCTCATAACAGTGCGAAAGATTTCGAGTTGCTTCCGGTCAAACATCACAAGTCATATTTGGATTTCGAATATCAGTACAAAAACATAGTATTTTTTTAGATGCAAATTTGCCGCTACCGTTTTGAGATCACGATCACAGGACGGTTCGGGTATGACAAATGTTGTTCTAATCATGACTGATCAGCAGCGCGCTGACAGCTTAGGGTGTACAGGCAATCCAATTGCCAGAACGCCCAATGTGGACGTTCTGGCAGAGCGCGGAGCAGTATTTACAAACCACTACACGCCGCATCAGATTTGTTCGCCGAGCCGTGCAACGCTGTTTTCCGGTCTCCTTGCCAGAAACCACGGGCTGACCCGCAACGGTGTTGCTCTGAGCGAAGAAATTCCTCTCATCTCGCATGAATTAAAGGCGGCCGGATACAGAACACACGGCGTGGGAAAGTTTCATTTCCAGCCAATCCTGGCCGGCGCAGAGCACAAAATGCCCGATTCCAATGGCTTCTGGGAACTTCCCGAGAGTGCAGGGTGGAACGGGCCGTTCTATGGATTTGACACCGTCGACATTCTGATCGGTGAGTCTGTCAGCGCCACAGAGGGCGGACACTATGCCAACTGGCTGAGAAAAACCGCACCAGAGGCGGCAGAGCTGTTCCTTCCGGAAAACGCCCTCGCACCGGTGCCCGAGGATTGTGATGAAATCTGGAAGAGCGCGGTGCCGGAGGAATTGCACTACAATAGCTGGATAGCTGACCAGGCATGCGACTTCATTGCCGCTGCTGACACGTCAAACCCGTTCTTCCTGCTTGTCTCTTTTCCGGATCCGCATCACCCGTTCTCGCCGCCAGCCCCCTGGTGCGACATGTACGATCCCGCCGACATGCCTGCTCCGGATGCACAGGTGAACGAGCTTGCACTCATGCCAAGCTATATCTCTGAAAGCGACGGAGCAGACGGCAGCAAGAGCTACGTGGATTTTCTGCGCGATCCAGGGCCACCCCGCGAGCAAGGGTTCATGCAGACCACACACAGCCTGTCTGACGCATCACTTCGGCAAGCCATGGCTCACACCTACGGAATGGTCTCTATGATCGACAGCCGTGTGGGCCAGATCCTGAAAGTCCTTGATGACCGGGGGCTGACTGAAGATACATTGATAATCTTCACCTCAGACCATGGCGAACTGCTGGGTGATCACAATCTGATCCGAAAGGGGCCTGCACCTTACCGTCAGTTGCTGAACATTCCGCTGATCATGGCGGGACCCAATGTGACACAGGGGCAGCGGCCGCAGTTCACCAGCCATGTCGATCTCAAGGCGACGCTGCTGGAGTACTTGGGCCTTGCCGGAGAGGCTGGAGATGGAACGTCTTTCGCCAACCTCCTGCCGGACGAACTCCACGAAACTCAAGACCACCTTATAGCCGAGTACCACGCTCGCACCCGTCCCGAGACCTACAATCAGACACTGATTACAGAAAAATGGCGCCTCACTCTCTACGCAAACAATCCGAGTTGGGGGGAGCTCTTCGACCGCAGCGCGGATCCCGGTGAGCACTTCAACCTGTATCATAACCCAGAATTTGGACCAATCCGGGACGAGCTGGCACGCCAATTGCTGGATCTCTTCCCGCCTGCGCCCGATGCAGGCGGGCCATCTATCGCAACGTACTGAACCGCCACACACGGCGGACAAGCCTGGCTTTTACACGGGAGGATGAAATGCCTAGTCAATCCAAGCCACAACTCCAAATCCATCCAGCTGCAAAAATGTACGCCGAGGAACATTGCGCCGGCAAGTTGAGCCGCCGGGAATTCCTGGCACGCGCCACGTCGATGGGGGTCGCTGCGGCCACCGCATACGGGATGGTTGGAGCGGCCTCACCCGCCTTCGCATCTCAGACACCAAAGATGGGCGGCACTCTGCGCGTTCAGATGAATGTGCAAAGCCTCAAAGAACCCCGGACCTATGACTGGTCGGAAATGGGGAACCTCACCCGCAGTACCTTGGAATACCTGGTCGAATACAACAACGACGGGACCTTCCGGGGGATGCTGCTCGAAAGCTGGGAAGTGAATGACACCGCCACCGAATACACGCTCAATGTTCGCAAGGGCGTGAAATGGCACAACGGCGATAACTTCACCGCCGAGGATGTCGCCCGAAACATCATCGGCTGGTGCGATAAGTCGGTCGAGGGCAACTCGATGGCGGGCCGCATGGCGACACTTGTAGATCCAGAGACGGGTAAGGCAATTGAAGGGGCCGTCAAGGTAGCGGACGATCACACCGTCCATCTGAAATTGCCCCGCCCGGATATCTCAATTGTACCGGCCATGGCGGACTATCCTGCCGCAATCATTCATCAGTCCTACAATGCAGCCGATGGGCACAAGAATGCCGGGACCGGCCCTTACCTCATTGAAGTGCTGGAAGTCGGCACCAAAGCCGTGCTGGTCCGCAACTCAGAGCAGGAATGGTGGGGAACAGAGGTCTATGGCGGGCCGTATCTGGACCGGATCGAGTTCATCGACTACGGAACTGATCCTTCCTCCTGGCTGGCTGCTATCGAAGCCGAAGAGATCGATGTGGTCTATGAGTCGCTGGGGGACTACATTTCGCTGTTTGACGGTATCGGACTGGAAAAATCCGAAGTGGTTACCGCGTCGACCATTGTCATTCGCCCCAATCAGCAGGCCGAGGTGAACGGAGTAAAGCCCTACGCGGACGTGCGGGTCCGCCGCGCGCTTGCGATGGCTGTGGACAATAAAGTCTGTCTTGAACTTGGCTACAATGATCAGGGGATCCCGGCAGAGAACCACCATGTAGCCCCAGTACACCCGGAGTATGCCGAGCTGCCGCCTGCCGTATATGACCCCGAAGGTGCCCTTGCCCTGATGAAAGAGGCCGGCATGGAAGACTTCGAACACGAGCTCCTGTCCATTGACGACGACTGGCGCCGGAACACCACTGACGCCGTCGCCGCTCAATTGCGCGATGCAGGCATCAAAGTGAAACGCTCTGTCTTGCCAGGATCAACATTCTGGAATGATTGGGCCAAATACCCGTTCTCCTCGACAAACTGGAACCATAGGGCCCTGGCGGTCCAGATTCTGGCAGTCGCTTACCGCTCGGGTGAGCCCTGGAATGAGTTCGGCTGGGAAAATGCCGAGTTCGATACCCTGCTTGATGAAGCCCTTGCCATTGCTGACGCGGATAAGCGCCGTGCGGTTATGGCGAAAATCCAGAAACTCATTCAGGACGACGGGGTAACGATCCAGCCTTACTGGCGCTCGCTGTACCGCCATGTGCGCCCGGGCGTCGTCGGAGCGGGGATGCATCTCACCTACGACCTGCATCACTATAAGATGGGGCTTGCCGGCTAACGTCGCCGTGTTTCCGGCTCCGGTCTGCTGTTGAGCACCCGGAGCCTTACATATGAAGGGAGCGCCAGGCAGGTGCTCCCTTTGAGCAACGAGGACAAGTACCTGATGCAGGAATGGCTATTTGCTTCTGCGGTCGAAATGGCCACTGCAATCCAAAGGAAGGCAATTTCTTCGCACGAACTCGTCACCCTGCATCTAGAGCGCATCTCAGCGGTGAACCCGGCGATCAATGCAGTGGTCACTTTGGCTGCGGAACGCGCACTCGACGAAGCCCGGAAGACAGATGCACAAATTGCCCAAGGCCAGAATTCAGGACTGTTGATGGG
>NZ_LUKH01000135.1:0-5089 GCF_001593695.1 Leisingera sp. F5
CAGCAGGATCAGGAAACGCAAGAGCACAGCGGGGGTTTTGAGGGTCATCTGCATAAAGCAAATTTAGGCAAAAACCTTTGGCTGGCAACGGCAGATCGGCTTTTTTTGGCAAAGCCGCATTTCCCACTTGCGCGCACCTGGAATCAACCTTAAACGCTGCCCCACCAGACCCCCGCGGAGAGGTGCCGGAGTGGTCGAACGGGGCGGTCTCGAAAACCGTTGTGGGTGCAAGCCCACCCAGGGTTCGAATCCCTGTCTCTCCGCCACTATCCCCTTCGACAACGAGAACTCCGGGCTGCCACCGCTAAGCGCCCTGTGATTTTGTTTGAGGCACTCTAACTTTGTAATCAGCTGAACAACAGATGGGTCTGTTTCCGAGCAGACCAAAATAGATTTTGGCATTTTCAAGAAAATTATCTTGGGTCTGCTTGCCCAATTGGAAATCCCCAACAGACCGACCGCTGCCACCCGAGCGTCATAGGGTGAATGACCAGTTTCAGGCGATCAGACGCAAACCCTTTTCCCCTTCATTCGGGAGAACTTACATTGCTGACGGAATTGTCTGCTCATTCAATCGTTTTAATTTCTTTGAAGCGATAAGCTAGGAAGTCGACCAAAGCTCGAATCCGGCGTGGCAAGAATGCGGTCTCCGGACGTAGAACAAATATCCCGCCTCCAGCACCTGTCTCTGCATGCTCCGTCAACACCGGCACCAGACGTCCTGTGTGCAGGTCGTCAATGATGAGAAACTCCGGCAGCCATGCCACGCCACGACCCGCTCGGCATGCAGCAAGGAGCGCTTCGAGACTGTTGCACAACAACCCGGAACCAAGCCGCACTATGCCACTCTGCGTTCGGCTGACCCCCCAATCCGAAAGTTGCTTTTCTTGCCCCAAGCGCAGACATCTGTGCGTGGTGAGCTCCTCGGGTTGTTGAGGGATACCATGCTGCTTGAGATAGGCAGGCGCGGCACACAGCACACGCCGATTGCTCTTTAGTTTACGTGAGACAAGGGATGAGTCCGGCAAGGCACCACTTCGGACCGCGAGGTCAAAGCCTTCTCCGACCAAGTCGATGATCTTGTCCGTAAGTAATAATTCGATTTCGACGTCCGGGTGACATTCCATGAATTCGATCACCAGAGGGACGACATGTAACCGCCCGAGTGCCGCCGAGCTTGTCAGGCGGATTGTGCCTCGCAGGCTGTCGGCATCATCGGCAATATCCTCTTCCAGGGCCGTCAGGCGGGCAAGAAGATCCCGTGCTTCCTCCACATATCGCTGCCCGGCTTTTGTCAGTGTCATGCGCCGGGTCGAGCGGACAAGAAGCGGCACCCCCAACCTCTGTTCCAGCTGATGCGCCCGCTTGCCCACAGCTGATGGAGTGTATCCCAATACTCTGGCAGCAGCTGAGAAACTGCCGTGATCAACGACGGCCAGAAGGATCTCCAACTCTGTCTTTTGCACGATCTATTCCCATTACTATCAAATGTTGATCCCTATAACCACATTTTCACGGGAGTATATCCATTGTATCTCAAATGGAGGCTGAAAACCAAGGAGAACCGCCTTGCATAGCGCTTCGAAAAACTGCCTCTTCATGCCGCTCACCCTGCCGAACGGGCGGGTATTGAAGAACCGGACCATCAAATCGGCTATGTCGGATTCGTTGGCGGATGGCCGGGGCAACCCGACCCTCGCGCAGATGCGACTCTATGAACGTTGGGCCGAGGGTGGATTGGCGGCGTCGATCATCGGCGAGGTGCAAGGTGATCCACGTTACCCTGAGAAGCCGGGCAATCTCGTGCTCGACGAGGGGGCCGACACGGGGGCGTTCAGCGACCTTGCCCGGCGGGGGTCAGCAAACGGAGCGCAACTATGGTTGCAGCTTGGCCATGCCGGTGCTTTGGCTCATTTGCCGATCAGCGATCCCAAGGGTCCGAGCGCAATTGTCTTGCCCGACTTCCAAAGCAAGGAAATGTCACTTACTGAGATTGGCGCTGTTCCTGAAGGATTTGCCAATACAGCCCGGCGCGCAGCGGAGTTGGGTTTTGGAGGCGTCCAAATCCATGCCGCCCATGGTTTTCTTTTGAGCCAGTTTCTCTCCCCCCTCTTTAACCGCCGGACGGATGCTTATGGCGGTCCGATCCATGCGCGGATGCGATTGCTGGTCGAAACAGTCGAGGCGGTGCGCGCCGCGGTGCCCGCTGACTTTGTGGTTGCAGTTAAGCTGAATGCCACCGACCAACTTGATGGCGGGCTTACCGAAGAAGATGCGCTCAGAGTGGTTGCTGGGCTTGACCGCAAAGGCATTGATTTGTTGGACATCAGCGGCGGAACCTATTTCCCCGGCGCTCCATCAAGCTCGGAACGTGCAACCAAAGGCCCGTACTTTCTCGACTTCGCTCGTGCTGCGCGTGGATTGATCTCGACTCCGCTCATGGTCACCGGTGGGTTCAAACACCATGAAGAGGCTGAGGCAGCGATCATCGCGGGAGATGTGGATGCGGTTGGGCTTGCGCGAGGCTTTGTCCTTGATCCGGCACTGCCTTCAACATGGCAAGCGGGTATGGGTGATCCTGCCTTTCCACGCTTCACCACCCTACCGCCGGGGGGGATGACGGCATGGTTTACCATGCGAATGGCGGATCTTGGGGAGGATCGGGAAGATCTCGTGGACCGGGAAATCAGCGATGCCATCGCTGAATATGAAACACGCGACGATCAGCGTATAGAACTTTGGAAGGTGAGGTTCTTCGCTCCGTAAAGCATCCCCATCTTGATTCACCGGTTTCTCCCAACGCTGGTCATTAGTTCAATGTGCTGCGAACGGCTTCTTTCCGCTCCCTTTTGGAGCGACACCTCCCTTCTGAACGAAAGCTCAAAAGCGCACTCAACTCAAATCGCTATGACACTTTTCTATGACACCCCTACCCTCCAACCGTGCCGATTTGGCCCGCATTGAAGTGCCAGAAATCCCTATTTTATTGGTGACGGGGCTCCAAATACGGCCGTGGAAACGGTCTCGAAAACCGTTGTGGGTGCAAGCCCACCCAGGGTTCGAATCCCTGTCTCTCCGCCATTAATCTTCTTTTGGTAAGAAACCCCCTCTAACATCTTGAGTGGCAAGGTGGTTTTTGGTGTTCGAAGTTCTTTATTTCGTGCAAAGCCAATTTTCTCTGCAAAGGCCAGTCGCAGGACAGTTCTTTGGGCAATCAGGTTTCCACTTTTCCATAGTTTCCAAGGGTCTGACAGGAATTGCTGTGCGTGTTCGAACATTTGCTCGAAGGTATGCATTGGCTTTCCTTTGTTTTGCAGTTTTTCGTCTAAGATCAACTTCTCACGCTCCAATTTTTCGATACGCTTTTCACAGGCCGTGATCAGGGTTGGGCTGTCCGCGTCCACGACACGATCCAAAAGGCCTTCGATTTGCTTATCCAATTGGTTGCGCTCCGTGCTGATCAGGCGTTTGACAGCCTCCATTTGTCCCGCACGTTGTCCCCAAGCGTCTTTGAACATCTTTGACGCCATGGCAAACATGCCCTCGGAGGGTGTGAGGCTTTGCATCAATGTATCAAACTCACCTTCCAGCACATCGTGGCGGATGGATTTACGATAGCTGGGACAGCCTTTGGCGTGGCAGAGGCAATACGGATGTTTCTTGCCCGACTTGCTGGTGGACCAGCAGGCCGTCAGAGGTGTGTTGCAGTCATCGCAGCACACGAATCCCCGCAGAGGGAAGTCCGCGTTGATATCCTTGCGAGCGGGAGCTCTGCCTCCGTCCTTGATCCGTTGCTGGATCAATTCATGGGTCTCAAGTGAGATCAGACCTTCATGATGGCCTTTGCGCAGTGACACATCCCACTCGGGGATTTCGATGTAACCCGCAAAATGCGTGCGAGTCATCAGGCGGATGATCCGCTCAAAACGAATTGTGCCATCGGCAAAATCTTTCGGGAATGCAGGTTTTGATTCCAGAAACCGTTTCACTTCGGCCTGTGTTTCACTTCGGCCTGTGTTTCAAAATGGCCGGAGGCAAACCCTTGCAAGGCCTCTTGGATGATGGAAGCCAAAGGTTCATCCCGCACCAGCATGTTGCCATGCCCTGCAACGCGCTCATACTTGTAACCAATCGACGCACGGAACACCCAGCAACCATTAAGCGCACGCCCCCGCATACGATTTTTAGTTTGTTCGCCGTTTTTTCTGGCCTTGGTGCTGGGACACAGACGCCAGCAGGTTCTCAACCAGAATGCTGTCACTGTCCTCGCCAAATTCTATTGACGAACTTTCCAGCTTGCCGCCCGCTTCGGCCAGCAGCGTCCGCAGTTGTCAATGTCC
This sequence comes from Leisingera sp. F5, assembly GCF_001593695.1. Taxonomy (NCBI): domain Bacteria; kingdom Pseudomonadati; phylum Pseudomonadota; class Alphaproteobacteria; order Rhodobacterales; family Roseobacteraceae; genus Leisingera; species Leisingera sp. F5. The sequence goes on from NZ_LUKH01000135.1 coordinate 4,341, forward strand.
AACCACATCCCGCGCGAAACGGCTGATGTCATCGATGATGACAACACAGGTTTCCTTTTGCACTTTCAGGTACGCCAGAAGGGCAATCATGGCAGGACGGTCAGCATCGCCACCTGATTTATTATCGTTAAAGACCTCAATCACCTCATAGCCCTTATACCGCGCGTATTCGCGACAACGGCTTTCTTGCGACGCCAGACCGTCACCCTTGGTCGGGCTATTTGGAAGCGGTGGTCGGGCTATCACGTCCGAAGTCGGGTCGAGGCGAAGATGCGCGGTCTCAAATCCTTTGGCGAGAGGGCCGCATCGCGAGACCCCGACCGCCAAACCGCCGAAATCCACATCCGCATTGCACTCATGAACCGCTTCAACGCGCTCGGCCAAGCCGGGATCGAACGCGTCGCCTGACACCAAGGGGAAAAGGGGCAGTCACGTTTCAGGCTGGAGCTACGCAACAACGCCCATCCTGACCCTAACTCGCATTTTCCAAATGTGCCGGTTTGGCCTTGAGCCCTTTTACGAGCGTCGATTGCGAAAACGCCGAATATTCCGTCACCGCTGTACGTCCATGCCCGGCGCCGATGACAGCGAGGTACCGGTTCAAAGGCTTTCTTTAATTTCCAATAGCGTTAACGCAGACCGGCGGTGGCCTTCTGCATGGCGGTGATCAGGGCATCCCGTTTGGTTGAAAGCTCGGCCGGGGTTTGACCCTGTGCTTCGTCCTGCACGCCCATGATCAGGGTTTGCGC
>NZ_LUKH01000136.1:0-5089 GCF_001593695.1 Leisingera sp. F5
GGCATGGGCGCCGACGCTGCCCGCCATCTTCACGCACAAGGATATGAGGTCGCTATCCTCTCCTCTTCCGGTAAGGGCGAGGCCCTGGCGCAAGAGCTGGGGGGCGTGGGCCATACAGGCTCTAACTTGGAACAAAACGACCTGCAGGCGCTGGTCGATAAGGTTATGGACCGTTGGGGACGGATTGACGTTCTAGTCAATTCCGCGGGCCACGGCCCCAAGGGGGACATCATGGAAATCAGCGATGACGATTGGCATCTGGGAATGGAATTCTACCTGATGAACGTGATCCGGCCCGCCCGGCTGTTGGCCCCGATCATGGCGGCGCAGGGCAATGGCTCGATCATCAACATCTCGACGTTTGCGGTGTTTGAGCCCGATCCGCTATTCCCCACATCTGGCGTGTTCCGGGCCGGGCTTGCCAGTTTCACCAAACTGTTTGCCGACAAATTCGCCGCCCAGGGCGTGCGGATGAACAACGTGCTGCCGGGCTTCATTGACAGTCTGCCGGAGACCGAAGACCGCAAGGCACGCATCCCGATGGGCCGTTATGGCACCGCGCGCGAAATCTCTGCGCTGATTGCTTATCTGGCCTCGGATGATGCGGCCTATACGACTGGGCAGAACATTCGCGTTGACGGGGGGCTGACCCGTGCAATCTGACGTACAGGCCCTGCCAAGACAGGTCACAGTCAACCCGGCGTTTGTTCTGAAATGGGCCGCGTCCATCGTGCAGATCCTAGGATATTCTGCCACTGCCTGGGGTTTGCACCCTTGGAACATCTATCTGTTCCTGGCGGGCCTCACGGGCTGGTTCCTGGTCGGTGTGCTGTGGAATGACCGTGCGATCATGCTGATCCACGTGGTGGCGTTGGGCGCAATGATTGCAGGCTTCTGGTCAAGTTAGAGCCTGTTATCCGCCCTTGGGGTCGATCATCGGCTTGGCCTTGCCGCGCTGCAGACCCAGCCGGTGTTCGCGCCAGATCACCAGCACATTACCGGTAATGACCAGCCCGGCACCTGCCAGCATCACCAGCGTCGGCCATTCCTCGAACCAGATGTAGCCGATGACGATGGCAAAGATCATAGAGGCGTAATCGTAGGGCGCCAGCATCGAGGCCGGGGCAAAGCGGTAGGAGGAGGTGACCAAGATCTGTGCAATCCCGCCGACCAGCCCGGCGCTGACCAGCAGCGCGGTGGTTTGCGTGTCTGGCACTACCCAGCCGAAGGGCGCGGTCAGCAGCGCCAGACCGGAGGCCGTGAGCGAAAAATAGAACACGATCGCTGCGGTGTGTTCCGATTGCACCATGCGGCGGATATGGATTTGTACAAATCCTCGTGCCACCGTCGCCCCGACCACCAGCAGCACACCCAGCATGGCGCCGTCGCTCATATCTCCGCCAAGCCGAGGCCAGATCATGATCATAACGCCCAGCAAACCGATCGCTACTGCGGAAATCCGCACCAGCCGGATGGTTTCCCCCAGAAACAGCGCCGCCAGGATCAGGGTGAAGATTGGCGTGGCATATCCGATGGCGGTGACCTCGGGCAGCGGCAGCAGTGCCAGCCCCATGAAGGTCATAGCCATGGCTGACGTTCCAACAAGGCCGCGCCACACGTGAAACATCGGCTTTTTGGTGATCAGCCCGTGCCGCAGCTCTCCGCGCATGGATAGCCAGGCCACAATCACAGGAATCGCAAAGAAAGAGCGGAAGAACACCGCCTCGCCTGCAGGCACATGTTCGGATGTCGCCTTGATGATCCCTGACAGGGCGGTGAACAGGGCAATTGCTGTCACCTTCAGGAGAATCGCTAGCATCGGTCGATGCGATGTTAAGGATTTTGCCATGGCGTGAACCTGCGCCCGTGCGCCGCAAAGATCAATGGCTTGATTTCGGCGGATCAAGGCGCGCAAATGGCGCCGCCAGATGAAGGAGCCGCCGATGTATGATGCCAACCACCTGATCCGCCAATTGCGCGAGTCGTCCCTGGGGCGCGAGGAGGCTGTCTTCGCCCGTCTCCCGAACGGTGACACGGTTACCTCCGGTGCGCTGTTTGCCGGTGCCGAGCGGATGGCGGCGGCGTTGGCAGCCTTGGGCGTGCAGCCCGGCGACCGGGTCGCGGTGCAGGTGCAGAAAACGATTCAGGCGATTGAACTGTATCTGGGCACGGTCATGGCCGGCGGTGTCTTTCTGCCGCTGAACACAGCCTATACCGGGCCGGAGGTCGCCTATTTCGTTGGCGACGCAACGCCCCGGGCCGTGGTCTGCGATCCTGCGCGTTTGGAGGAGATCAGCGCGATCTCCGGCGAGGCCGAGGTGCTGACACTGGATGCCGCGGGGCAGGGCACCTTGCGCGATCTGGCGGACGGGCAGCCCGGGTTTGAGCCCGTTTCACGGCAGGCTGATGATCTGGCGGCGATCCTTTATACCTCCGGCACCACCGGCCGCTCCAAAGGCGCGATGCTGAGCCATGACAACTTGGCCTCCAACTCGCTGACCCTGAGGGACTACTGGCGGTTCACCAAGGATGACGTGCTGATCCATGCGCTGCCGATCTTCCACACCCACGGGCTGTTTGTGGCGACCAATGTGGCGCTGTTTGCCGGTGCCCAGACGGTGTTCCTGCCGGGGTTCGATGCCGATGCCATCCTGGAGACTATGCCCACCGCCACCGCGATGATGGGGGTGCCGACCTTTTACACCCGTCTGCTGGCGGATGAGCGACTGACCCGAGACCGCGCCGCAAACATGCGGCTGTTCATTTCCGGCTCAGCGCCCCTGCTGGTGGATACCCACGAGCAGTGGGAGGGCCGAACCGGCCACCGCATCCTGGAACGGTACGGGATGACCGAAACCAATATGAGCACGTCGAATCCCTATGACGGAGAGCGCCGGGCTGGCACCGTCGGCTTCCCGCTGCCGGGGGTTGAGGCGCGGGTGATGAAGGACAGCGCTGAGGTGCCCGCAGGAGAGATTGGCGCGCTGGAGGTGCGCGGGCCGAACGTGTTCCAGGGCTATTGGCAGATGCCGGAGAAGACGGCGGAGGAGCTGCAGCCGGACGGCTGGTTCATCACAGGCGACATGGCAAAGATCGGCGCCGATGGCTATGTCACGATCGTCGGGCGCGAGAAGGATCTGATCATCACCGGTGGCTTCAACGTCTACCCCAAGGAGGTGGAGAGCCTGATCGACGATTTGCCCGGCGTGTTGGAAAGCGCGGTAATTGGTGTGCCGCATCCGGATTTCGGCGAGGCCGTGGTGGCCGTCGTGGTGCTGGAGGGCGCAGGCACCAGCGCTGAGGCCGTCAAGGCGGCTCTGTCGGGGCAATTGGCCAAGTTCAAGCAGCCCAAGGAGATCATCCTGTTGGACGCCCTGCCGCGCAACACCATGGGCAAGGTGCAGAAGAAAGCCCTGCGTGAGGCATACGCAGGGCTGTTTGACTAAGTAACACAAGGCAGGGTTTGTCCGCTTGCGGCACGGGCTCTTAGTGTAGGTGGGCTTCCGCGTGCGCCTCTTCCTCGCGCCATTCCCGCACCGCCTGCACCAGGATCTGGAAGGCGGAGCTCAGGAACAACCCGCCCATGATGCCGGCCACGATCAGATCCGGCCAGCCGGTGGCAGTGCCCCAGACCCCCAGTGCTGCAATCATCACCGCCACATTGCCGATGGCGTCATTGCGTGAACACAGCCAGACCGAGCGCACATTCGCGTCGCCGTCCTTGTAGCGGGCCAGCAGCAGCACCGAGATCAGATTGGCGGCCAGCGCCATGAAGCCGATCACACCCATGATCTGCGCCTGCGGCACGCCGACGTAGAACACCTGATAGACAGTAGAACCAAACACCCAGAGCCCCATCAGCAGCAGGCTGATGCCCTTGCCAAGTGCTGCCAGCGCGCGGGTGCGCAGGGTGGCGCCGATCACAGCCAGCGAAATGCCATAAGTCAGCGCATCGCCCAGAAAGTCCAAAGCGTCCGCCTTCAGGGCCTGGCTACCGGACAGCTGCCCCGCGCCCATCTCCACCGCGAACATGCCGGCGTTGATGACGATCACCAGCCAAAGCCTGCGTTTATAATCTGCCGAGACCCCGTCGAACCGGGCGTTGTGATTGCAGCAGCCTGCCATTTCTCTTGTCCTCATTTCCGATTCGGGATCAAAGTAGGGCCTCTAGTCACTAGAGCATCAAGAGGTTTTATAAATGTTTTCCATCGGCCAGCTTTCCAAGGCGACTGGGGTGAAGGTTCCCACCATCCGCTATTACGAGGAGATCGGCCTGCTGCCCGCGCCGGGCCGCAATGCCGGTAACCAGCGCCGGTACGGGCAGGGCGGCATGGATACGCTGGGCTTCATCAAACACGCCCGCGACCTTGGATTTTCACTGGAGGATATCAAATCGCTGATGGGTCTCGACGGACACCTGGGCGATGACTGTGCCGCAGCCGACAAAATTGCCCGCAGTCAGTTGGCCAATGTCCGCGACCGGATCCGCAAGCTGGAACAGCTGGCAACCGAGCTGGAGCGGATCAGCCATCTGTGCGACGACGGCAATGGCGGCTGCTGCCAAGTGCTGACGGCGCTGGGCGATCACAGGCTATGTGCGGGTGATCACAGCTAGAAAAGCTGCCTGAAGGACGTCGCGCGGGGACCTTTTCGGGCGATACACTTTATTAGAGCCTTAAGTTCAGCCGATCCGGCCCTGATTCTCGCCGATCTGACCGCGGTGCAGCAGCAGGTGGTCCAGAATCACACAGGCCATCATCGCCTCGGCCACCGGCACCGCGCGGATGCCGACGCAGGGGTCGTGGCGGCCCTTTGTGATGACTTCCACGGATGAGCCATCCTTGCGGATCGACTGGCGCGGGGTGAGAATCGAGGAGGTCGGCTTCACCGCAAAGCGTACCACCACATCCTGCCCGGTGGAGATCCCGCCCAGAATTCCGCCGGCGTGGTTGGAGGAATACTCCGGGCCTTTTTCACCCATGAAGATCTCATCGGCGTTTTCCGAGCCTTTCAGCTTTGCTGCATTCATGCCCTCGCCGATCTCCACGCCCTTCACCGCGTTGATCGACATCATCGCAGCGGCCAGATC
>NZ_LUKH01000137.1:0-5068 GCF_001593695.1 Leisingera sp. F5
GCGCGGCGCTATGGCATCCCTTACCGGACCTCAAATGCCAATGCCTCTAATGCGGTGGACCTGCAGGCGGCGTATGAGACCATGATGGCAAGCTGGGGCGCGGTGCTTGGCGGTGCCAATATTGTCTACCACGCAGCCGGCTGGCTGGAGGGGGGGCTGACGGCGTCTTATGAGAAATTTATCATGGATGTGGAGATCATCCAGAACATGATCGAATTCCTGAAGCCGATGAAGTTCGACGCCGACGAACTGGGCTTTGACGCCATCCAGTCGGTGCCCACCGGCGGCCATTTCTTTGGCGCCGAGCACACGATGGCGCGCTATGAAACCGCGTTCTACACCCCGATGCTGTCGGACTGGCAGAACTACGAGAACTGGGAAGCGGCCGGCGCCAAGGATGCGCTGCAGCGGGCGACCGGCCTCTGGCAGCAGGCGCTGCGGGATTACGAGGAACCGGCGATGGATCCGGCCATCAGCGAGGAACTGGAGGCCTATGCGGCCAGACGGCGCGAGGAAATCGGCTCCGGCGAGCCTTGATGGAATGGATGCGAGGGGCCAGCCCCTCGCGCTCCCCGGAGTATTTTTGCAAAGATGAAACAGACGCCTGTTTAGAGCCGATCAAACAGCCGCCCAGGCAGCGCATCGTGACGCGGCAGGCCAAGCGCCCGCATCAGGCAGAACATCATCGCCTGGTTGGAGGTGACAACCGGTTTGCCCAGATGCGCCTCGATCCGCTCCACCGCCTCAACCGCGCGCATGTCCGTACAGCTCAGCACGATGGCCTGCGCCTGCGGGTGGTCCGCCTGGCAGGCCAGATCAAATACCTCCTGCGGCGTCAGCTCCCCCTGCCCGTAATTGCCCAGCTCGCGGCCAATGTCCGCGCATCTGACCGTTTCGATCCCGCTGGCAGCCAGAAAGTCCATCGCCTGCCTGTTGATCTCGCCCAGGTAGGGAGAGGAGAAGCCCACTTTGGTTGCGCCGAGGGCCTTGATCGCGTCAACCAGCGCCCCGGCAGCGGTAAAGGACAGCGCGCCGCAGCCTGCTTTGATGTCCTGCGCCAGCTTCTTATCAAACCCCGGCCCATGGGTCAGCGTTGCCGAGGTGCAACCGTAAAGCACCACATCGGGACGCACCCCCGAGATCATCCTGAGATCATGGCTGATGTCGGAGACGCCAAGCCCCGCCATCTGGCCGGAACCCGGGATCTCGTCCACGTCATAACCTCCCAAGCGCTGAAAGTGCACCGTGGTACCGGGTGCACGCATCAGCATCATGTCCGGTTCCAGATTGGTGTTGGTGTAGGGCACCAGCACGCCGATTTTCGCGCGGGTGCGGGCTTCATAAGTCATGTGAGCACTCCTTTCAGCACCGCCAGCGCGCGGTCCATCACGTCCTGGCTGCTGATGGTGGCGCGCAGGCAATCGCTGAGGCCGTAGCCGCCCATGCCGCGCATCAGCAGCTTTTCCGCCCGCAGCGCCGTATCCGCCGCCTGTGCTTGCACGGGCGAGGCAAAGCGCATCAGCACAAAATTGGTGTGGCTTTGCGGCACCGTCAGCCCCAGTGCACGGCATCCCGCGGCAAAGCCATCACGGATCGCGGCAGTTTTGGCCACCGTATCGCGCATATGCGCCTGGTCTTGCATTGCTGCCGCCGCCATCGCCTGTGATGGGATGGATATATTATTGGGGTTCAATAGTTTACGCACCTCACTGGCGATCTGAGGCGGGAAATAGCCCCAACCGGCCCGCGCCCCTGCCAGCCCATAGGCCTTGGACAGGGTCCGCAGCACTACGGTATCGCCGCGCTCTGACAGCGCGAAGACTTCGGCAGGGTCGTTTTCCGCATCGGCAAACTCGGCATAGGCCTGATCCACCACCAGCAGCACATCCGCAGGCAGGCCTGCGCGCAGACGCAGGATCTCACCGTTGGGAACCAGCGTGCCGGTTGGATTGCCTGGGTTGCAGACAAAGACGATGCGGGTCTCAGACGTCACTGCGGCAAGGATATCGTCCACCGACACCGTCAGATCGCGCTCGCGCGCTTTGACGTAATCCACCTGCACCTGGGCCGAGGCGGAGGATACAAAGGCATAGCCGTAATCGGTGCCCAAGACCCGGTCGCCCGGCCCGGCAAAGGCACGGATCAGGCAGCCGATCAGCTCCATCGAGCCGGCGCCGCACAGCACCTTGGCCGGGTCCAGCCCATGCACCTCCGCCAATGCGGCGCGCAGATCGGGCCATTCCGGGTCCGGATAAAGCGGCATCTGCCCCAGCACTGCCTTGCCTGCCGCAATCGCCGCCGGGCTGGCAGCAAAGGCGCTTTCGTTCTGGGCGAGGGAGATGGTCCCCTCGCCGCCAAGATCCGCCAGCGCATAAGGCGCCATGGCGGCAACATGCGGAACTGCGCGGATCATTTGGCACCTCCATAGACGCTGGCGCCTTCCGCGGTCACCAGCCCGCGTTTCAGGTCCAGTGCCAGGGCGTCCGGGTCACGTTCGGACGGGTTGCCGAAGCCGCCACCGCCGGGGGTTTCAAAGATCAGGTAGTCGCCTGCCTCCACCCGCAGCTCGCCCTTGCCCGGGATGTCCTGTCCGCCATCGCGCAAGCGGATGCGGCCCGGGGTGCCGGGCTGTCCGCCCATCCTGCCAAGCGCCGGGAACTTCAGCCGCTCCACCGACAGGAACACGGTGAAGGGCGCATCGTTCGAGGCCGTCATCTCGATCCGCTGACCCAGCCCGCCGCGGTATTTGCCCGCACCGCCGGAGTCGGGCCGCAGCTCGCGCCGCCACATGATGACCGGCGCCACTGCCTCGGTGATCTCTACCTGGCTGCCGTAGACGCCAGACGGGTAGGCTGTTGCCGACAACCCGTCTGCATGCGGCCGCGCGCCGGTGCCGCCGTTGTGAACCGGCTCGATGGCGAACTCGCGGCCGCCGTCGCGGGCCACCTCGGGCGCGTGGCGCATCGGCAGGTCGAACATGCAACTGGCGCCTTCGGCCGGCACCTGATCGGGCAGCGCCTGGTGCAAGCAGCCCAGAACCAGGTCTGGCGTCACCTGCCCCAGCGTGTGGCGCATCGCTACCGGCACCGGGCGCTGCGCATTCAGGATACAGCCCTTGGGGCCGTCCACCGTGAACAGCTCCAAAGACCCGGCATTATTGGGAATATCCGGGCCGACAATGCAACGCAGCGCAAACACCGTATAGGCGGTGGCATAGTTCAGCGGCACGTTGATGCCCTTGCTGGAACAGCCCGATGTGCCGCTGAAATCCACATGCATGCCGTCCTTGGAGACGGTCATCGTTGCGTGCAGTTCCAGTTCGTTCTCGTAGCCATCCATTTTCAGGACGTTCTTGTAGACCCCTTCGGGGACCTCAGCGATGGCCTCCAGCGTGCCGCGGCGGGAGGTGGCGATGATGTAGGACCCAAGCGCATCCAGATCATCGATGCGGAACTCCTCCATCATGTCGACCAAACGCGTCACCCCCGCCTCGCAGCAGGCAATCAGCGCGTAGATATCGCCCTCATTGGCAATCGGCTCGCGGCTGTTGGCGCGGATGATATCCATCAAGAGCGCATTCGGCTCGCCTTCCTCAACCAGCTTGCAGGGCGGGATCAAGAGCCCCTCGTCATAGATGTCAGAGCCTTCCGGCCCCATGCCGAGGCCGCCCAGATCCACCAGATGCGAGGTGCAGGAGGTGAATCCCACCACCTTGCCGGCCTTGAACGCGGGCATCATCAGCAGAAAGTCGTTCAGATGCCCCGAGGCGAGCCAGGGATCGTTGGTCATGTAGATATCGCCGGGCTTCATCGTTGCAACCGGGAAGCGTTCACGCAGATGCAGCACCGCTTCGGCCATGGTGTTGATATGGCCGGGCGTGCCGGTCACGGCCTGTGCCAGCATCCGGCCCTGCACGTCAAAGATACCGGCAGAAATATCACCGCATTCGCGCACGATGGGGCTGAAGGCCGCACGGATCAGGGTCTGGCCCTGCTCCTCGACCACCGCCAGCAGGCGGTTCCACATGACTTGCAGGCGAGCGGGGGAAAGATCGGCAGCCATCATGCGTCTCCTTTCTGGTCGTGTTTCTGATCCTGGATCAGCACGAGGTTACCAATTGCGTCCACATGGGCAGAGAAATCCGCCGAGACCAGCGTGGTGGTTTGCGGCTCGGTGATCAGCGCCGGGCCGCAGACGCGGTCGCCGGGCTGCAGGCTGTCGCGCGGCACAAAGGCCGCTTGCTTCACCGTCCCGTCCACGTCGCAAGTGATCGGGCGGAAGCCTTCGGCCCAGATGTTCTTCAGCTCCGGGGTTTCCGGCACAGCAGCCGCCCCGGCATCCGGGGTTGCCACCCGCACCGCCCAGTTCAGGATCTCGATCTTCATGCCCGGCACCGGGCGCGAGAACTGCTTGGCGTATTCGGTTTCAAACGCTTCGGTCAGCGGTCCCAGATCCTCTGCCGTCAGATCGCGGTCCGGCAGGGTGATCTCAATCTCATGCCCCTGCCCGTTGTAGCGCATGAAGGCGGTGCGCTGGACTTCCGTCGCGGCGTCGCCCGCGCCCTGCGCCACCACCGATTTCGCCTCGTCGATCATCTGGGAGAACAAGCTGTTGATTTGCCCCATATCCATGGTTTCGAGCAGCGAATAACGCGAGCGCACAATCTCAAAACTGACCGGTGCAAACAGGAAGCCCACAGCCGAGCCGACACCCGGGTTCGGCGGGATCACGATGCGCGACACCCCGGCAGAGCGCGCCACCCGGCTTGCATGCAGCGGACCGTTACCGCCAAAGGCAATCATGGTGCGCGGGCCCAGATCCTTGCCCGATTCCACCGCGTGCATCCGCCCGGCGCTGGCCATGCTCTCATCCACGATGCGGCTGACACCGTCCGCCGCGCCGACCCCGTCCAGCTCCAGCCGGGAACCAATCACCCGCGCCAGTGCCGCCTTCGAGGCCTCAGGGGCGATCTTAATAAACCCTTCGGCAAAGGTATCGGGCACGATGTAGCCCAGCGTAATGTCGCTGTCAGTCACAGACGGTTCCGTGCCGCCGCGCCCGAATGCCA
>NZ_LUKH01000138.1:0-5024 GCF_001593695.1 Leisingera sp. F5
GTCACCGCCTTTGTAAACCTACTTGCGGTTCTGGAACAAAACCCAGGAGTGATGTGGTCTGACCTGATTGATCAGATTGAGGTCGCTGACGATCAAGGAGATGACCTCAGTGACATCGACGAAGCTACCGGATCGCTGCCAACCGAGGACAATGACGACCTCGTCAGCTTCCGGCTGTAACTTAGCACGATGACCACTGCTTTCGATAAGCTCGCACACCCCGTTCAGAAATGGGTGCGTTCGAAAGGCTGGCGTGAGTTACGCCAAATACAAGCGGATGCGGTTCACACGGTTACGGGCAGTGACCGCGATGTCATCATCTCGGCTTCAACTGCGGGAGGAAAGACAGAGGCTGCATTTCTGCCGTTGATTTCACAGGTTTTGGACCATCCAGCCGAAGTTAGTGGCTTTGATCTACTATACATCGGCCCTCTCAAGGCCCTGATTACTGATCAAGCCATGCGGCTTGAAGATCTCTGCCGTGACGCAGAATTGCCGGCTTATCCTTGGCATGGTGATGTCTCCAGCAGTGTGAAATCCCGCGCAATGAAATCGCCAAAAGGCATTTTGTTGATCACACCTGAATCCCTTGAGGCATTGTTCGTCCGGCGCGGCCTCGAAATTCCACGCCTCTTTGGCGCGACGCGGGCCGTTGTGATCGATGAGCTACATAGCGTTTTGGACAGTGAGCGCGGCCTGCAAATGCGCTCACTACTGACCCGCCTGGAAATTGCTGTGAAGCGGCCAATCCGTCGTATCGGCTTGTCAGCAACGCTTGGTGATATGAACATGGCCAGGGCTTACATGCGGCCGGACAACGCCGATGCTGTCAAGTTAATCAAAGCCGAGGGAGGAGAGGCCGAACTTCTCTTGCAATTGCGGGGATATGTGTCTGGTGGTGAAGGTGAAAACACACCTTCGGCAACGGATGCTGTCTCTGAGCACTTGTTCCAGCACTTGCGTGGCAGCGACAACCTCGTTTTTGCAGGCAGACGTGACCATGTCGAAATATATGCAGATCGGCTGCGAGAGCTTTGTGAGAAATCCCACCTGCCGCAGGAGTTCTACCCGCACCACGCCAGCCTTTCCCGCGAACACCGGGATTTCGTTGAGAAGCGGCTGAAAGACGCAAATCAACCGACCACAGCGGTTTGCACCTCGACTTTGGAACTGGGGATCGACATAGGCGATGTCACCTGTGTCGCCCAAGTCGGAGCTCCTTTCAGTGTAGCGGCTTTACGACAAAGGCTGGGGCGGTCTGGGCGCCGTGAAGGACAGCCTGCGATCCTACGCCAATATGCAATTGAAGCAAGGCTCGATAGCAAAAGCAGCTTTGTAGATCAGCTCAGGCTCGGCTTAGTCCGGTCCATTGCGATGATCGAACTGTTGCTCGAGGGGTGGTGCGAACCACCGAGACCGGACGCACTCCACTTATCAACACTGGTTCACCAAGTTCTTTCCGTCATCGCTGAACGCGGAGGGGCCCAAGCAAGCAGGCTCTATCGCCTTTTATGTCAGGAAGGACCGTTCAGACAGGTGGGCACGGAATTGTTTCTGGATATTCTCCGGGCGATGGGACGAGCTGAAGCCGGTCTGATCGAACAATCTTCCGACGGTCTTCTGTTGCTGGGAGCGACGGGAGAGCGCCTGGTCGAGCACTACAGTTTCTATGCTGTGTTCAAGACGCCCGAAGAGTTCCGCCTTGTAGCAGACGGAAAAGAGCTTGGGACGCTGCCTATTGAGAACATCCTGTCTCCGGGTATGCTTCTGATTTTCTCTGGGCGCAGATGGGTAGCCCAAGAAATCCATGATCTGGAAAAAGTCATCATTGTGAAACCTGCAAAGGCTGGCGTTCCCCCATTGTTTGGTGGCGACCCGGGAATGATCCATGATCGCGTCATTGAAAAGATGTTTGAAGTCTTCGAGGGCGATTTTGAACCGGCCTACATGGACCAAGTCGCTTTAGGGCTACTCAAAGAGGCTCGCAGCAGTTTTCGGCGCTGGGGTTTCTCAGGTGCAGCTATCGCGGAACTCGGACAAGCCTCGCACGCTCTCGCAACCCGTTGCGGAACTGTCAAATCGACCACATTGGCCTTGGCACTGGGCGCCGTCGGATTTGAGGTCGAGCAGTATGATGGCTTCCTCATAGTAGATGTAGGAGACGCTGAAATGTCGCTACATCAAGCTCTTGCCCGACTATCATCAAATGAGGCTGTGGATTTATTTGAGCATTCGCCAAATCTGATATTCGAGAAGTTCCATGGCTATCTGACCGAGGATTTGCTTGCGCAGGATGCTCTTTCATCACGCGTTCAAGTTGAAAGTCTTCACTACCTCTGTGCAGCCTTAGTAAAAGGCAGCAATCTTGCTCCCTAAATTGGTCGTGTGCGCCTCAATACGCGTCGCAAGACCGGGGAAATATCGGTTCCAGACCTACATCGGCTGAACTACCGGCCTTGGGTTTATGTAAACACGAAGGTGGTAGCCAAGCTGGATCGCTCCTGGAGCCGCCGTCGGTCACAGCAATGAAACACGGCCAGGCTCGGACATAACGCCAACCAGCACTGGTCCATGGCTGATGGACAATGGCACAATCTTGTTTGCTGACCCCTTGGGTAAACTTGATTTGACAGAGCTTTTGAATCGGGGGCACCTCCCGAGAACAGCTATATCTTTGATAATCAGCGCACTTTCTGAGAATTTGAGGGTTTTCTTCACCAGTATGTCATTCTGGAAGAGCAATATCATGGGCTAATTTGCCCTCCCTTCCGGGAGGGTAGCCACAGTGAACAGCGGTTGACAAGTTGGCCTTCCTTGGGTTTGCTCGCCTTGTGGTAGTGTAATCCACTCAAGTAAACACCAATACAATTTTTCTTTGTTAATCGTGACGGCAATTCAAACTGACACCCCAGACCTCTACAAGTCTCTTGAGCTGATAGGTTTCAGCGTTTTCCAGGCAACTGAGCACGCCGACGCTTCGACAAAGACGGCCGCCGCCAACAATCAAGCGCAGGCGTTTCGGCTTCTGATGGCGTTGATCGTCAGGTATTTGCTCCTTCGCTTCCTGATCTTGCCGTCCCCTAAACAAATTAAGTCTGGCCGCAGGCCCATCCTGGTGCCAACGCACCTTTGACAATTCGAAAAGGTATACAATGCGCATCGCCCCCCTGATGACCCGCTCTCCAGAAACAAACGCGCTGCGCTACGTGACAGACGATTTGCTCGCCGAAGTCTACCTTGCCCCCAAGGTGCCCGAACCAAGCATCGTCGAGCACCTTGGCCCCGGTGCACCATGGTCCGAAAGCTTCTCCGCCGCACCAGAGGAGACTGCGCGTGCAATCAAGGCTGGGCTCCTGGCGCTTGCCCATGCGACGCCACGACTTGATCCAGCTGACGTCGTGACTGACGCTCTCCCCGAAGGGCGTGCCCGCTCCCATCTAACTGCGCTACGCCATCTATGGCACGACCTCGAATCTCTGCCCAACCCATTGAACACCTGGCGGCATATCATGAATAGCGCCGCATCCGATGCACTGGAACCGCTACCACTGGTCGGTGAGGAATGCATCTTTGCTTCTCCGGCCGAGGCCTCATTGGCCAATGCTCTTCGTGCACATCATGGTTGCGCAAATGATGCGCCAGTAACTCGCTTAGCTAACGACGGAACCGCGTTGCGCCATCTTCAGGATTGCTTCGGATTGCGCTCTGACACAGCCAAATCGGACACATCCGTTACCTGCTACGGGCTGCGAGACCCGCGCGAGGAGGCCGAATGCGCGGCTGCTTTGGCGCAATCCCACCTGGACGATGGCCGTGCGGATCACCCAGGCGAGATCGGCTTGCTTGTCCCGGACGGCCCCACCTACGAACTGGCCCTGAAAGAGGCCTTTGACCGGGTCGGACTGCCGCTCTCTGGGCTGCCCGCCCAACCAGTGATCCGTGACGGGCCGGGCGAAGTACTCTCGCTTTTGTTGGTCCTACTGAGCGGCCCCACATCGCGCACAGCGTTCGCCTCCCTGTGTATCGCACCCGGAATGCCCTGGCCGGCAGAGACCGGGCGCAAGATGTCACGCGAAGTGATCGACCGTGGCTGGTCGCAAACTGCGTCAAACCTGTCCGGCCCACCGCGCGAGCTACTCGACGCCTTGCGCCCCTGCAGCACCCCCGAACAACTTTTTGCCCGGCTCGGCGCCATTGCTCAGGCTGCACCCGAGGCCAAGCTGTACCCACGTATTGCGGCGTTGAAATCCGTCACGAGCAACTCCATCGACTGGCCACTTCTGCGCCGCCTCGCAGCGCCAAACCTCATCGCCTCGGAAGGGTATGACCGATTTGTCGAAGGCGTATCCCTTTTCACCGAAACTGCCCTTCCTTGGCGTTCGGTACGCCAACTGGTTGTGCTGGGCATGGCGGGACGTCACTGGCCCCGTCTGCCAGGATCAGACCCGTTCTTCACCGAAGGCGAGATCGCTATGATCCGCGACAGCGGCCTGCGATTGGAGGGGCGCCAGCAGAGGCTTGCCCGTGGATTGGAACTCTTCCGCCGCCAGCTGAGCGCAGCGACCGAAGGATTAACAATGCTGGTCCCGGCGATGGATTTGCGCGGCGATCTTTTAACTCCTTCGACGGGTTTGGCACTGATCGCGCAAATGCTGGGCGCCGAGGAACCCGCCGATCTTGTCCAGGACATGCGCTCGACCCAGCCGGAAGAATTACCGGTGGCAGCCATTAAACCCACCCCTGTCCCGCTTGGCGGCGCGCCTGCCTTGCCAGAAAGCGGCATGCTCCATATCCAGCGCGGACTTGGCACCACAGAACAGCCCGGCTTCGACCTGCTACGACTACGAAACGCACCGGACGGCACACCGCTACCGCATTCTCCCTCACGGTTGGAGACACTGCTGGTCAGCCCCCTTGGCTGGTTGCTGGATGAACTTGGCGCAAAGGACCTCAGCTGGGCGCCTGAGACACTGGATGGAATGACACTTGGGACGCTAATGCATCAGGTTCTGGAAGATGTCTTT
>NZ_LUKH01000139.1:0-5023 GCF_001593695.1 Leisingera sp. F5
GGCCCAACCTGCAGAACAAGAACCAAGGCAATCAACCGCTTCAAACCCCCATAGAGCCAGCTGGCCTGCCCAATTCCAGCAACGCGATTTCCCGCTTGCGCGCTTCTCCGACGCCAGGCAAGGCCGCGCATCACTCAAACGTCGCGCGTAGCGTCCGAGAAACCTGCAGCTTTGCCGTCATTGATCGCGGGTGGGTTGCACCGACGCAGCCGGATTAGACGGTGTCGTAAAGTGGCAGAGTTGTCATTTGCTCTGGTCGAAGACGGTTACGGGGTAGTCCAGAAATATTCCCATGGTTGCCGCGGGCTAAATCCTCGTGTTGGAGCAGAAATGCCGCAGTGACCGCCGACAGTGCTCAGAAGCAGTCGGCATTCTGGTATGAGCTTATAGCCTTGGAGTTCAAGCGCGCTATGTTAGCCTTGCCCAATGAGCACAACGCAGATGATATCACTCTTCGGGAGCAAGGCAACGCGGCGGGCTTTGTCCACTCTGATGGCGGGGGTTATGGGGCTGGCAGGCCTCGCGGCGGTACAGTTTTGGCTTCATTCCGCCCGGCTCGACAGCGAAAGCGCCACACTTCAACGGCTTGCCTCGCAACGGGCTGGTCAACACGATGCACACCTGACGGCTTTGTCGGCCATTGCCGTAGCCGGCGCGGGACAGCGCAACGATCTTTTCCTCGACGTCGCAGCAACAATTTCAAGGTTCTACCCGCGGATCGGCGACGTGCAGCTTGTGCCGTTGGATCCCGCTCGGGACATCGTCGGTGCGATGGTCATTTCGGCCGACACCGCCGAGCAAATCCGCGCTGCCGCCGCGCGCTCCACCGGTGTCCCGGTGATGTTGCCGCACCCGGAAAAAACGCAGCATTACCTGCTGATCAAACGCAGCCCGAACTCGGATCAGGCACTCTATGCCCTGGCGCTCAGCGTCGATGCCGCCCAACTGTTCGACAGCAACGCCGCGTTTTGGGCGCAGGACAAGGCCAGCTTCCGGGTGTCCCTGCCGGATGGCACGGTGCTGGTCCAATCCTCGGGTATGAGCGCGGCGCGGTTCGCAAAATCTCTTGGAAGCGGCTCGCAACCCCTGCTTTTGGAAACTGCAATGCGGACGCGCCCGGCCGATCTCCTGCCGCCCGCGCAGGTCGCGCTTGTGCTGTTGCTGACCGGGCTTCTCTATGCTGCAGTCACCGCTGCATCCCGGCAACGCCGCCGGGTGCGCGCGGCCGAACAACAGGCCAGCCTCAGCCGGATGGAAGCCCAGCTCAGCCATGCTGCGCGGGTCAACGCGATGGGAGAAATGGCCAGTGGCATGGCGCATGAACTGACCCAACCCCTGACCGCGATCCTGGCCCAGGCCCAGGCCGGCAAGCGCCTGTTGGCGCGAGGCGACAGCGATGCCGTGGCCTCGGCGCTCGATGGCACCATCGCCCAAGCCCGGCGCGCCTCGACGATCCTGGAACGGCTGCGCAACTGGTCGCGTCCGCAGCGCGCCGGCACCGCACCGATTGACCTGCGCGATGCAATCGCCAATGTCCGCGCGCTATTGTCGGCCGAGGCGCACCGCCGGGGTGTCACCCTCGAGGCCACCCCAACAAACCACCCAGTCACGGTGACAGTGAATCAGGTGGAAATCGAACAGGTGATCCACAACGTCTTGCGTAATGCACTCGAGGCGCTTGAGGGTACGCCCCAGGCACGCGTCAAGATCACGCTGCGCGGCAGCGGTGATACTGCTACCCTCGATATTGCCGACAACGGCCCCGGCGTCGCGGCCGGCATGATGCCCCAGCTGTTCATGCCCTTCATGACAACCCGCGCCGAAGGCACCGGGTTGGGGCTGGCGCTTAGCCAGCGCCTGATCGAACGCGCGGGCGGCACGATTTCCTATGGCGGAGGCAACCCCGGAGCGGTCTTCCGGATCGACCTGCCGTTGACGGCTCCCATTGCGGAGGCCGCGCAATGACACATCCGGTTTATCTGGTCGACGATGACGAGGCAGTGCGCGATGCGCTGACCCTGCTGCTGTCGACCGTCGGCGTGGACGTAACGCCCTTTGCCGATCCTCAGGCCTTTCTGGCGCGGCTCGACGGGCTTGCCCCCGGTTGCTTGATCTTCGACATTCGGATGCCGCTGATCTCGGGTCTGAAGCTTCAGGAAAAGCTGGCAGAACGGAACATCGGCTGGCCAACTGTCGTCGTCTCCGGCCACGGCGATATCGAAGCCTGCCGGCAGGCTTTTCGCAACGGCGCAGTCGATTTTCTGTCGAAACCCATCGATGAACAGGACTTGATCGACGCCATTCAGAAAGGCAATGAAATCCTGGAACGGCGCCTGCTGGCGGAGGCTGAAAAGGCTGAGGCGCGCAGCCTCTTGCAATCGCTTACCCCGCGTGAGGCGCAGGTGCTTGACCGCATCGCCGAGGGCTTCACATCGAAACAGATCGCTGAGGGTCTCGGCCTGTCGCCGCGCACCATCGAAAGCCACCGTGCCGCGATTTGCGCCAAGCTGGGCACCACCTCGCAGGCCGAACTGACCCGTATATGGCTCGAAGGCCGCGACAGCCCGTAGAACTACGGAGATGCGTGCAAGGTCTACGAATACCACGCCGGCCCTTCGCGCCATAGTCTCTCTAAATCGATTTTGACAAGGAGACACGCCATGATCCGCAAACTGATCCTCGCCTCCCTTCTGGCCCCCGCCACCCTGGCCGCGCAAGAGCTACCCACTGCCGCCTATCTGCCGCTCGACATGGCCACCAAGGCCGCCCAGGCCGCGCTTGGGGCCTGTGCCGCTGACGGCTACAATGTCAGCGTCGCCATCGTCGCCCGTGACGGTGCAACCAAGGTGCATTTGAAAGCCGACAATTCCGGGCCGCACACCGTAGGCAGCGCCCAGGGCAAGGCTTTCACCTCGGCCTCGATGGGCCGCGACACCGCCGGTCTGGCCAATTTCATCGGTGAAAACCCGCAACATGACGGCCTGCGCTACATGGACCGCCGCATGGTGATCCAAGGCGGCGGCCTGCCAATCAGGATTGGTGGCGCGCTGGTCGGCGGCATCGGTGTCGGCGGCGCCCCCGGAGGCCACCTGGACGAGGCCTGCGCCCGCGCCGGGCTTGATGCCATCGGCGCAAAATGATCCCGTCGGGCGGCCGGTCATCCCGTCGGGCTGCCTATCCACATCGGAGACATCAAATGCTCAAATTCCTCCTGTTTTCCGCCATTCTGACCCTAGCGTCGCCCGCCTTGGCCCAAACCGCACCCTCGGCCGCGGAAATTGCCGCTTACGACGGGCTGCACCGCGCAGCCCAGACCGGCGATGTCGCCGGTCTGGGCTGCCTCGCCGCTGGCGGCGCCGATCTCAATGCACGCGACCGGCGTGGCCGCACCCCCGCCCACGTGGCTGCCTTCGCCTCGCAGGACGCCACCCTGCGCGCCTTGGCCAAGGCCGGGGCGGATCTCAACGCACTCGAAGGGCAGGCCTATGACGTAGTCACCATCGCCGCCGTGGCCGACGACCCCGAATTGATGTCGCTGGCCATCGAACTGGGCAACCACCCCGGCCTGACTACCAGCCCGTATGACGGCACCGCCTTGATCGCCGCCGCGCATCTGGGCCATGTCGAGGTGGTGCGCCGTCTAATCAACGCCGGGGCGCCGCTCGATCATGTCAACAACCTCGGCTGGACCGCGTTGATCGAGGCGGTGATCCTGGGCGACGGTGGCCCGGATCACCAGGCCGTGGTCGAGCTTTTAGCCGCGGCGGGTGCAGATCAAACAATCGGAGACCGTGACGGTGCCACTCCGCGTGACCATGCAGAAGACCGTCAATACCTCGAGATACTGTCCCTGTTGGGCAACCAGAATTGACCCGTGCGAACAAGCGGCAGGTGCTTCAATCCGCTGGTTGTTGGCAATGCCCAGATCCTGCCGCGTCAACGCCTATACCGCCGCGACCGGCGGCGAGGCACAGTCTCATGTATTGTCCCTCCTGCACCGTTCTGCTGCGAAATTGTGATCCGCGCGCTGCGCCATGATCCTGGATTGCGACCGCCTTCAAAACCCCTGAGAGGCGACTGTCGATGGCAATCGACCAAGGCAGGCTTTCAGTTCTGCGATCCAGTATTTCACTGCCTCATAGAGTGCCGCTCCCGGCCAACCTCACTATCGTGACCGGTGCTTTGCGCCGATATGGGGCAAGCAAAGCACAAATGTTGAAGGATGTAGAAGTGCCGTTGGCTCTGCCATCTATAATGGCGGGCGCTAACCAGACGATCCTTATGTGCCTGTCTATGGTTGTGATAATCTCGCTGATTGGTGGAGGCGGGCTCGGCAAATCAATCCTTGAGGCACTGCAGTATGCGGCCAAGGGCCCAGGCCTTCTAGGCGGCTTTGCCATCCTTTTCTGCGCAATCACTATCGACAGGATTGTTCAGGGGGCTTTCTCGGGCAAGCGGCGTTGAACCATTTCGCAAGGCGTATCTTTGGAAAAGGAGAAATGATTGCCTGAATCCTCCGCAACTACTCCGACCGGCGGCCGAGCAAGCGGCCGCCGTGAGCGCCTGAAATCTCGCGCAAATGCGCGCTCCCGGACAGATATGAAACACGGCACAGCAATCCGGCCGCAGTTCAAGGTCCCGGCGGATACCAAATCCATCTGCCAGCCTTTGGGTCACAGATCAAGGGTAACTAAACGCACCCCTAGTGCATCTGACAGTCGAAATTTCTCAAAACAAGCGAGCACCAATGTCTAGGTATTCAGTCCCGGCACCTGGTGGATCGGATTCAAACTGCTTCTCAAGTTCGAGGCGGTATCGGCAGGAATGCTTTTTCTTTCTACAGGTTAAAAACACTCAGCGGGACGTGCTAGTATAAAACGCTGTCCGGCATTTTCGCAATCTGCCTTCAGCTTTGCGCCCAAGCACTAAATCGCTCCGCGATAGGGGCTCTGTGTGGCCGGTGTTGGACTGAAGCGGGATTTGTTTCGCGGTTTTCGATGTCGGGTGTGTGCTGTTGGCCGAG
>NZ_LUKH01000140.1:0-5005 GCF_001593695.1 Leisingera sp. F5
GTCTCCGATACCGACCCGGACAAACAAAATCCCGAATTTACGACCGACGGAACACCGCTCGCCGCACCGGGGAAACTCATGTCTGCTCTGGGGGCATTGTCTCAGTCCGCCCGCAGTGCAATGGGGTATGGTGACCCGATGGACTACGTCGAACTGCCCGCGGAAGAAGACACAGCGTCTTCCCAAAGCGGATTTTCGGCGTTCTTTGCCTCTGACGAAGAACCTGCAGCCCGGCCGGCAGTCAGCGCCATGCCACAAAACCGCATTCCAATACGTCGCGCAGGCGTCAGCAACTGACACAGCCAAACATCGCATGTGTCAGCGCAGGTGCCGACACATGCTGGTCTTGGTAGCCGCAGGGTATTTGCGATCAGGCGATCGACACCAATTCAATGTCAAAGGTCAGATCCTGGCCCGCCAGCGGATGATTGGCATCCAGAGTCACCGTTGCATCATCGACATCAACCACAGTCACCGGCAAAACTTGCCCTTCGGGGGTTTGCATCTGCAACTGAGTGCCGGCTTCCAACGGGATGTCGTCTGGGATCCCTTCGCGCGGAATTGCCTGACGTGCGGCCGGGTTGATCGGGCCATAGGCTTTCTCGCAAGCGATATTGATGGTCTTCTTGTCGCCGACTTTCATGCCAGCCATTTCTTCGTCCATTCCCGGAATAACCTGACCGGTCCCCACAGTGAACGACAGCGGATCGCGGCCTTCGGAGCTGTCAAATACGCTGCCATCGGTCAGGGTGCCCTTGTAATGGATATGCACCGTGTCGCCGTTTTTCACTTCTGTCATGAGGGGTCCGATCCTGTTCGGGTTTCAAAGGTTGGGTACCCTAAGGTCTCACACGGGAATGTAAAGCACACCTCTGGATGCGCCCGCCCTGATGCGCTGGGGTTTTCTCACACACATGCCCTTCCCCCCTTGGGTTGCCTGTGCCACTCTCTGCCGCAGGGAGAACACGCCATGCCGATTACCACCTGCATTTTTGACGCCTATGGGACCCTGTTTGACGTGGCGGCGGCCGCGCGTCAGGCGGCCCAAGAACCCCAGTTTCCGCAATTGGCCGACCGCTGGGCGGATCTGGCCAACAGCTGGCGGTTAAAACAGCTACAATACACTTGGCTGAGGGCCGTCGCCGATGCCCATGACGACTTCTGGGAGGTGACGCAAAACGGGCTGGATTGGGCTTTGGAAGCTTCAGGTCTAGACGGCGATGCGGTGCTACGTCAGCGTCTGTTGGATCTCTATTGGGAGCTTCAGGCCTATGCCGAAGTCCCTGCCATGCTGGCCGCACTGAAGCAGGCTGGGTTGAGCACCGCCATATTATCCAACGGCTCTCCCGCCATGCTGAACGGGGCGGTGCAATCCGCCGGGATCGGTGATGTGCTGGATGATGTGCTGTCGGTGGAGAGCGTCGGCATCTTCAAGCCCGACGCCCGCGTTTACGATCTGGTTGGTGCCCGGTTCAATTGCGCCCGCGAAGAGGTGTTGTTTGTCTCCTCCAACGGCTGGGACGCGGCCGGGGCATCCGGCTACGGGTTTGTCACCGCCTGGGTCAACCGGGCGGGCGAGCCTGTTGACAGGCTGCCCTGGAAGCCGGCGCATATCCTGCCGGACCTCACCACAATTCCCGATCTGGCCAAGGGATAAACGTTCACACATGCTGTTTTTTGAAACCTCAGACGGGTTGCAGCTGCATTACTCCGATGCCGGGGAGGGTGTGCCGCTGCTGTGCTTGGCGGGCCTGACCCGGGACAGCCGCGATTTTCGCTACTTTGCGCCTCATGCCACAGGCTGCCGGATGATCGCTCTGGACGCCCGCGGACGGGGACAGTCGGATCATGATCCGGATTTCATGACCTACAATGTTCTGCGCGAAGCGCAGGATGTGCTGGAGCTGCTGGATCATTTGGGATTGGACCGCACTGCCATTCTTGGCACTTCGCGCGGCGGATTGGTGGCGATGACACTGGCCGCCATCGCCAAAGACCGGCTTGCCGCAGTGATCCTGAATGATGTCGGCCCAGAGATCCCCGCAGATGGCATTGCCCGGATCATGGAATACGTTGGCCGGCGCCCAGCTGCAAAGACACATGCGCAGGCTGCCGAAGCACTTTCTGCCCTGATGGCGCCGGCCTTTCCCGGTGTCCCGGCTGCACGCTGGCGCGAGGAGGCCGAGGCATTCTACGATGAAGGCGCCGACGGGCTCAGCCTGCGTTATGACCCGCGTTTGCGGAACGCGCTGCTGGCGCAAGCGGAGGCGGGGCCTCCCCCGGATCTCTGGCCTCTTTTCATGACCCTGGACGGCCTGCCCTGCGGGATCATCCGCGGCGCAAATTCGGACATTTTGAGCGCCGGAACCTATGCGGAAATGCAGCATCGCCTGCCTGCGCTGCAAGCCGTGGAAATTCCAAACCGCGGCCATGTGCCCTTTCTGGACGAGCCAGAGGCGCTTGCCTTCATCCATTCCCTATTGGACCAGATCAAATGACCTCAATCGCCATGATCGAAGCTGCGGCAGCGCGGCTGAAAGGCCATGCCCGCGTCACGCCGCTGCTGTCTTCGCCGTTTCTGGACGAAATCGCCGGACGGCGTCTGTTTGTGAAGGCGGAATGCCTGCAGCACACCGGATCCTTCAAGTTCCGCGGCGGCTGGTCCGCGGTATCGGCGCTGCCAAGCGAGGCCCGCGCGCGGGGTGTGCTTGCCTATTCCAGCGGCAACCATGCGCAAGGCGTGGCCGCGGCAGCCAAAGCGCACAAAGCGCCTGCTGTGATCGTGATGCCCGCTGATGCGCCGCAGCTGAAGATCCAGAACACCCGTGATCTGGGCGCTGAGGTTGTGCTGTACGACCGCGTCGGCGGGGAAAGCCGCGAAGCCGTTGGCGCCCGGCAAGCTGGGGAACGCGGGCTGGCTCTGATCAAACCCTACGACGAACCGCTGGTGATTGCCGGTCAGGGCACCTGCGGGTTGGAGATTGCGGAACAGGCCGCTGCCGAAGGCATCACAAGGGCGGATATTCTGGTCAACTGCGGCGGCGGCGGATTGTCGTCGGGGATCGCTCTGGCCCTTGAGGCGCGCGCACCGGACCTGCGGGTGCGCCCGGTGGAACCGGAAGGATTTGATGACGTCACCCGTTCGCTGGCCGCTGGTGAAATCCGGCAGAATCCCAGCCAATCCGGCTCGATCTGCGACGCGATCCTGACCCCGCAGCCGGGTGAGATCACCTTCCCCATCCTCAGCCGCCTGTGCGGGCCGGGCCTGGTCATCACCGAAGAAGAAGCGATGCGGGCGATGGCGTTGGCCTTTTTGCGGCTTAAGATCGTCCTAGAACCCGGTGGGGCTGCATCGTTGGCCGCCGCCTTGTTCCGCCCTGACAAGATCGGCGGCGAAGCCGTGATTGCAGTCGCCACAGGCGGCAATGTGGATGCAGCGCTGTTCCAGGAAGCGCTGTCACGCTATGCTTGAACTCTGACCGCACGGAAGTCCGTGCGGCAGCCAGGGGGGCCGTTCATGACACGTTTCACCATCGCCTCGTTCAACGTCAAAAATCTGATAGGACCCGAGCGGGAATACTACCGTTTTCAAAGCTACACGCCCGAGGAATATGCGTGGAAGGCTGATTGGATGGCGGATCAGCTGCTGACGCTGAATGCCGATATCCTTGGATTTCAAGAGATCTTTGAAGAAGCTCCGCTGCGCCAGGTTATTGCCGAGGCTGACCGGCGCGGGGCGGAAGCAAATGCAGCCAGTATCCCCGACCCCTCTAAGCGCTACCACCGCAAGGCGATTTTTCAGAAACTGGCCTATGGGTCTTATGCCGGAGCCGCGCTGGCCTTTGCCCCGAACGTCAATGACACAGGTGAGCCTGGAAAGCGGCGCCCGGGGCTCGCCGTGCTGTCGCGGTTCGGCTTCCAAGGCGAGGCAGAGGTGATCCAGGAGCTGGCTCAGCCGCTGGACATTCCGATGGCTTGCCTGGGCGAAGATGACGACGCTGGTTTCTATACCCTGCGCCGCCTGTCGCGTCCGATTCTGAAAGTGCGCGTGCCGGTTGGCAATTTGGTCATCACGGTCTTCAACTGCCATTTAAAGTCGAAGCTGGGTGAATTCATCACCCCGCAAGGGGCGTCTTACGCTCCGGAATCCGTGCTGACGGCATATGACGCCGCGGGCCGTGCCCTGGGGTCCTTGCGCGCAGCGTTGCGGCGGATGGGGGAAGCCTGGGTGCTGCGCCGTGCGGTGCTGGACGAGTTGGAACAGGGCCACCCGGTGATGGTGCTGGGGGATTTCAATGACGGCGAAAACGCGGTCAGCAGCGAAATCATCTCGGGTGAGGCGCCATTCAAGAACTACGCCTGGATGCTGCGCCATGATGCCCGGCACAGCGGTGACCGCTACAGCGAAGAAGAAGACAGGCAGATTCACGAAGCCATCGACCGGGTGCGGCTGCGCCCGGCTGAGAAAATGTTCCTGAAGAAGAGCTTGCGTGATGTGGTCTACACCACCGCTTTTGGCGGAGTGCATGAAAGCATCGATCAGATCTACATGTCGCGCCATTTCGACCCCGCCTGGCACGGCGCGCTGGGGGAGATGCAGTACTACAGTGTATTCAACGATCATCTGACCGACGGCAGTCACCCGGAGGCGCCCTATAACAAGCTAGCATCAGACCATGGGCAGATCCTGGCCCATATGGAGCTGCGCAGCTGAGGAGCACCGGAAAAATCCGATTTTTCCGGCCAATTTTCTTACTCAAGAAAATTCACCGCCTGCGGCCAGCGGTTGGTTTACCTCGCCGCCCCGACGCACGTAGACTGCCGCGGAACAGCAATGAGGCACTCCATGCAGATCGCAGACCTGGGCGATGTCCAGCTTCACTACCGCATTGACGGCGACGCGGATGGCCCGCCCATCGTCTTTGCCAATTCGCTGGGCACAGACCTCAGGGTTTGGGATGCGGTAGTGGACCTGCTGCCAGCGGGCCTGCGCGCTATCCGTTAT
>NZ_LUKH01000141.1:0-4994 GCF_001593695.1 Leisingera sp. F5
GTGGTGCTGCCGAGGTGCTGGGCGTGCATCATGCCACGGTGATCCGGCATATTGATGCGATCGAGGCGCGGCTGGGTGTCAAGCTGTTTCAGCGCCATGCCCGCGGCTATACGCCGACGGAATCCGGGCAGGACCTGTTGCAGGTGGCACAGGCGACCGACGACCAGTTCAACCAGCTTGTCGGACGGCTGAAGGGGCAGGGCGATGATGTCTCGGGCGAGCTGGTGGTGACCTCGCTGGCGTCTTTCACGCCGATGATGGTGCCGGCGCTGAAACTGTTCCAGGACATGCATCCAGGGCTGATCATCCGCTATCTGACGGGCGACCGGCTGTTCCGGCTGGAATACGGCGAAGCGCATGTGGCGGTGCGGGCAGGCAATGCGCCGGATCAGCCCGATAATGTGGTGCAGCCCTTCATGACGCAGCAGATCGGGCTTTATGCCTCCAAGGCCTATGCCGAAAAATACGGGCTGCTGCAGGGGGTCGAGGATCTGGCGAACCACCGGTTTGTCGGCCAGGACGACGAGAACAGCCGGGCGCCGTTTTCACGCTGGCTGCGGGCCAATGCGCCGGCTGAGGCAATCGCTTTCCGCTGTACCGATGGTTTTACCTTGAAGGACGCTGTGCGCAGCGGTGCGGGAATTGGTTTCATGCCGGCCTGGGAGGCGCGGCGGCAGCCGGATCTGGTGGAGATGATGCCACCCCGGGAAGACTGGCAGGGCGCGCTGTGGCTGGTGACCCATGTGGATCTGCACCGCACCACCAAAGTGCAGGCGTTCCTGACGTTCCTCAAGGAACAGGTAAAGGACTGGCAGTTGTGAGCGAGGCACTGCGCGGGCATCTGGCGATGCTGCTGTTTTCGGCGCTGGTGGCGGGGTCGTTCTCGCTGGGGGTAATGGTGGCCAACGAGATTGCGCCGGCCGCACTGAATGCGGCGCGGTTCGGCATCGCCGCTGTGGTCATTGGTGTAGCGGCGCTGGCCACCACCGGGCTGCAGCGGGTGCATTTCCGCGCGCCTTGGCGGTTTGCGGTGCTGGGCGGGCTGTTTGGCGGTTACTTCGTGCTGATGTTCTACGGGCTGCAGACGGCGGCGCCGGTCAGTGCGGCGGCGGTGTTCACGCTGGTGCCGGTGATGAGCGCCGTGTTCGGCTGGCTGCTGCTGCGGCAGATCACCACCGGCTGGATGGCCCTTGCGCTGGCGATTGGCGCGGCAGGCGCGGTCTGGGTGATCGTGCGCGGCGACCTGGGTGCCCTGGCGGCGTTTGAGATCGGTCCGGGAGAGATCATTTATTTCTGGGGATGCGTCTTGCATGCCATCTATACGCCGATGGTGCGCAAGCTGAACCGGGGCGAACCGGCGGTGGTCTTTACTTTCGGCATGCTGCTGGCAGGCGGCGCGCTGCTGGCGGTGTTCGGCTGGCAGGACATTCTGGCCACCGATTGGGCCGCGCTGCCCGGCATCGTCTGGATCGGCCTGTTCTACCTAGCGGTCTGTGCCAGCTCTGCCACCTTTGTGCTGCTGCAGTATGCGGCGATGCGGCTGCCTTCGGCCAAGGTGATGGCCTATACCTACCTCACCCCCAGCTGGGTGATCCTGTGGGAGATCGCGCTGGGCCGCGGCGCACCGCCGGGTCTAGTGCTGATCGGGGTGGCGATGTCGGTGGTGGCGCTGGTCATGCTGCTGGAAGGGGCCCGGGAGCGGGTTCCGGCCTGATTGCAGCGGGCGTGCCCTCCGGCGGCCCTTGCCCGACGCTTGCGGCAGGTCAACGCAATTCCCTTGTTTTCCGCTACACTGGTCCTGAGGGACTCTTCGGACAGAGGAGGAAACAATGTTCAAGCATATCATGGTGCCCGTTGACCTGCACATGCCCGCAACGGTCAAAAAAGCTCTGGATGTGGCGGCGGATTTTGCCAAAAATCACGGCTCGCGCGTGACGCTGGTGCATGTGACGGATCAGCAGGTCAAGCGCGGGCATACGGTAGGGCCGTCTGGTGAAGAGCTGGCGGATCTGGCAAGCAGGATGGCGACGCAGACCGGGGGCAGGGTTGAAGGGCTGCCGGTCTATTCCGTGGATGTCGGGTCAGAGATCGACTCCATCCTGCCCCGGACCGCAAAAGAGCTGGAAGTAGACCTGGTTGTGATGGGCACCCATATGCCCGGGATCCTGGACTATGTGTTTTCGTCACATGCCAGCCATCTGGTGCTGCATTCCGAAGCGTCGGTGTTTGTGGTGCGCTAGCCGTCCGGCTGCGCGTCCTCGGACAGGTGCTCGGCCTCCAGGAAGCGTTCAAAGGCATCCAGGTTGACCGGTTCGAACTGACCGAAGCCTTGCATCCAGACCGAGGCCGCGCGCAGGGCATCCGGTTGCAGCTTGCACCATTTGACCCGGCCGTGCTTTTCCTGCGCGATTAACCCTGCGCGGGTCAGGATCGCCAGGTGTTTTGAAATCGCCGCCAGTGACATCTCGAACGGTTCCGCCACGTCGGTCACCGCCATGTCGTCCTCCAACAGCATGGTGAGAATTGCCCGGCGGGTCGGGTCGGCCAAGGCCGCAAAGACAGTGTCGAGAGGGTCGCTCATGCCTGATACTCCTATCCACCGTCCGGCAGTTTGACAATCTGTCCTGAACCGTCATGGTGGCGCCTTTCAAGCGCACGGGGAAGATGGCATGGCACTGAAATACTGGCTGGTGATTTTCGTTCTCGGCATCGGCTGGGGCATGTCGTTCATGTTCAACGCCATCCTGCTGCGCGAACTGGGACCGCTGTCGGTGTCGATGGGCCGGGTCGGGTTTGGTGCGCTGGGCTGCTGGATCTATGTGCTGGCGGCGCGCAAACGGGTGCCGACGGATCCCGGGCGCTGGCTGGCATTGTTCGGCTTTGGTGTGCTTAGCTATGCCGGTCCATTTGCATTCTATGCGCTGGGCCAACAGCATATCGCCAGCGGTGTAGCAGGCATCGTAAATGCCACTACCCCGGCGCTGGCGGTGGTTGTCTCGCATTTCTGGTCCGGCGGCGAGCGCGCAACCGGGCTGAAGTCGTTAGGGGTGGTCTGCGGGTTCCTTGGTATCGCGCTGCTGTCACTGCCCCTGCTGGAAAGCGGCCAGTCGTCAGAGATCTGGGCGGTTCTGATCACCCTTTGCGCGCCCTTGTGCTATGCGTTCTCGGTCAATTTCGCGCGCAGTTTCCGGAACATGGAGCCGGTGGTGCTGGTGGCGATTGCGTTGACCGGCGCCACCGCTGCGATTGCACCGCTGGCCATCTGGAGCGAAGGCCTGCCGCATGTGACGCGGATGGAGACCTGGGCCTCCTTGTTCATCATCGGTTTTGTGCTGACCTCAGCCGCGTTCATTGTCTTTTACTGGGTGCTGCCCAAGGTGGGGCCAACCAACATCACCCTGCCGACGCTGATCGCGCCGGTTTCGGCGCTGTTCCTGGGGACCTTCGTCTTGAAGGAGCAGCTGCTGGCAGAGCATCTGTGGGGTATGGCAGCGATCCTGCTGGGATTGTTGCTGATCGACGGACGGATTGTGCGCTGGCGAATGGCAAAACCGCCCATTCGCTAAAATCAACCTTTTGGTTGAATATGGATTCCTGCGCAGTTTGGCGCTAACGGCGGCTGCGACAGAGCAGCGCGATGCGCGGTTCGTTGTAAAATATTCATTAAAAACAAAGTCTTGAACGCACTTTAAATCTTCAATCCTTGTAATTGACTCCTAAGTCCCGTGGCCTTAGCACCCTGCATAGAAATTCGCGTGAGGATGGCGCCCGTGACCGACGACGACCAAAAGCAGCGCATGGCGCAGCTGGAGGAGAAGCTCGCGGCGGCGCGTAAGGCACAACAGCCCAAGCCGCGTGCGGATGAGCACTATTCCATGGCCAATCAGGCCTGGCGGATGGTGATTGAATTGGTGGCCGGTCTAGGGATCGGCTTTGGCATCGGATACGGGCTGGACCTTCTGTTTGGAACCCTGCCCATCTTCATGGTGCTGTTTATAATGCTGGGCCTTGCGGCCGGAGTGAAGACGATGCTTCGCACCGCGCAAGAGATCCAGGAACAGAAACTGGCCGATGAGGCCAAGAAAAACGCGCAAGACCGGGACTGATCCGACGGGATCAAATGCCGGCGACAGGAGAAGCGGACCGATGGGCAAAATTTTCTTTTACGCAGCGCTGGCGCTGGTACTGGTATCCGGCCTGATTTTCGCCCCGGCGGAGTCAAAGCTGGCAATCCACCCGATGGATCAGTTCAACGTGGCAGCACTGTTTGGCGATCACATCTCCTGGTACACTCCGACCAACGTGACCCTGTGGATGGCGCTGGCTGTTGCCGCGGTGTTTGCGCTGCTGGTCATGGGCTCCTCGCGCCGCGCCATCGTGCCTGGCCGCGCCCAATCGGTTGCGGAGCTCGCTTATGGCTTCATTTACAAGATGGTTGAGGACGTGGCCGGCAAGGATGGCGTCAAGTTCTTCCCCTACATCATGACCTTGTTCATGTTCATCGTGATGGCCAACTTCCTGGGCCTGATCCCCGGCTCGTTCACCACCACCTCGCACATCGCGGTAACCGCGGTTCTGGCGGCGCTGGTGTTCTTCACCGTGACCATCGTCGGTTTCGTCAAGAACGGCGCTGGCTTCCTGGGCCTGTTCTGGGTGTCAAGCGCACCGCTGGCACTGCGCCCGATCCTGGCCGTCATTGAGCTGATTTCCTACTTCGTGCGCCCCGTCAGCCACAGCATCCGTCTGGCAGGCAACGTGATGGCCGGCCACGCGGTTCTGAAGGTGTTCGCAGGCTTTGCCGCAGCGCTGGGCATGTTCAGCTTCCTGCCGATCTTTGCCATCACCGCGGTCTACGCACTCGAAGTTCTGGTGGCCTTCATCCAAGCCTATGTCTTTACCATCCTGACCTGCGTGTACCTGAAGGATGCACTGCACCCGAGCCACTAAGGCCAGGATCCGGAAAGTTTACCGGGTGAGCCTGGCGGTTCACCCAG
>NZ_LUKH01000142.1:0-4971 GCF_001593695.1 Leisingera sp. F5
GACCGCATCATCCGCCACGCCCGCACCGGCAGCCCGGCGTATCATGCCGATGTCTTCCGTCTGCATTTGCTGCGCAAGACCAACTACATCTGGGCCGATACCGATGCCTATTGCTGCCAGCCCTGGGATATCAAGGGCAAGCATTTCCATGGCTGGATCTCTGACGACAAGCCGATGGTCAATAACGGGGTGCTGCGGCTGCCCAAGACCTCCAAAACCCTGGCGGCGATGTTGCGCTTCACCAGCGATGAATATCCTGTTCCGCCCTGGTACAGCGCTGAAAAACAGGCCGAACTGCAAGCGTTGAAAGACAGCGGGCAGGGGGTGCATGTTTCGCTTTTGCCCTGGGGGGTCTGGGGGCCGGACGCGCTCACCTGGTTCCTGCAGGAAACCGGCGAAGTCAAGAATTCCCGGCCAGGCCATGTGATTTATCCTGTACCGTTCAAGCGGGCCGGTGTGGTGCTGAACCCAAACCGCCCGAACCAGGCACGCGGCCATATCCGCGACGATACGCTGTCGATCCATTTCTGGGGCCGCCGCTTCCGCAACATCGCGGCCAAATACGGCGGCGTGCCCGCTGAAGGCTGCTATGTCCATGACTTGCTGGCCCAGCATGGGATTGATGCGGAAAAAACACGCCACCTGCTGCAACCGGCCCCTGAACCGGAAGAGATACCCGTGGAAAAAATCGACCCGGCAGCGCTGGATTACTCGATGTTCAGCGATCAGGACGTCGCCAACATCCTGCTGCAGCGTTCCGAACTGGCAAGCTCAGGACAAACCATCAAGGATTGGATGGCAGGTGACGAAGAACAGCTGCTGGCTGAAGCCCGGTCGCAGCGGCAGCACATTCTGCATGAATCGATCCGGATCGCGGAACGGGAGTGCGATTTTTTCCTGAAGGCCACCGATCCCATAGCGCCCGAACGGGCCGCGGACATCGGCTGCGGGTATGCCTTTGCCAGCCTGCTGCTGCACCGCCGCTATGGCTGCAGCATCGCGCTGATCGACATCGAAGAAGGCAACAGCCGCCATTTCGGCTTTGAGGGGGAGGGCGCAGGCTATACCAGCCTTGAGACCGCCCGCGCGTTTCTGGAAAAGAACGGCGTGCCTGCTGGAAAAATCACCACCATCAACCCCAAGACCGAGGACACCGCCGCGCTCGGTGCCTTTGATCTGGTGATCAGCCTGGCGTCTTGCGGGTTCCACTATCCCGTCGGCACGTATCAGGATTTGTTCAGCAGGCAGATCAGCCCGGGCGGCGGTATCGTCCTGGATATTCGCAAGGGGTCCGGTGGTATCGGCGCCATGAAAAGCTTTGGCACCGTCAAGGTGCTGGCCAAGCACGGCAAATATTCCACAGTCCTGACCCGTGCCGGAAAGGAGCCGTGACCGGTAACCGGATCCTTAATCCTTTTCGGATAATACAACGCAAAAGAGGGCTGCGGTATTGCGGTGTTTTCCGCGGGCAGATGATGACCGGCACGGGGCAGCCCGGTGCCGGTGTTTCCCTGAAGGGCAGTTGACGACGCATGATGAGTGAAGGATTTGATTTCAAAAGCGTGCTGCCGGCACTGGATGCCGACGACGTTCGCACAGGTGCCGATATCAACGGCCAGGCGCCAGAGCTTTGCATTCTTCTGTATCAGCGCTACGGCTGCAGTATCGATTTTGTCTCCTGCGACCGCAAGGGGCAGGCCAAGCCCCCCGATCCGGCGCAGCTGCAATCCTGGCAGGCCCGGCTGGAACAGGGCGGCGTGGACCGGGACGCGATCCGGGTTGTAAGCCGGCCGCGTGATCTGGGCAGCTATGACGTGATCCTGGCGCTGAACAGCTTTGGTGCACGGCACAAGATCCAGAACGCTAAGCCCATGCTGGACCGGGCGCTGCATCCGCTCAGCCGGCTGGTGATTGAAATCCGCAAAGGGTCTGGCAGCTACCCGTTCCTCAAGGCCTATGGCAGCTGTAACACTCTGGTGCCGCCGGAGGCAGGCAAGAACGGCCTGGCAATTCTCTCTGCCGAGCCGCAGGAGGTGCTGCCGCCTTCGGGGGAGTGGTCCAAGGTGGCCCGCCAACTGGCCGGCAAGGAAGGGTTCTTTGACGAATTGGAAGAGCACTCCTTCCTGTTCATGCCGCGCGGCGGCACGCTGGTTGTGACCTTTGACAACCTCGACATTGCCATGACCAAACGCGATGACCGGCGGCCCTGGGGCTTCAGCTTCATCGAGGCGCAGGGCTGGTCGATGCTGGGGGTGATGGCCAATGGCTGGACCTGGTTCCGCCACCAGGAGGTGTCCGCCAAATTCGAGGCGCTGCGCGACAGCGGTTTCTTTGAACAGTTTTCCCGGGTGGTGTTCTACGGCGCCTCGATGGGCGGCTATGCAGCGGCGGCCTTTGCGGCGGCGGCGCCCGGATCGACAGTGTTTGCAATCAGCCCGCAATCCACCCTCGACAAGACGCTGGTGCCTTGGGAAATGCGCTACAAGAAAGTCTGGGACAGGGACTTCTCCGGGCCGTTCGGGGATGCCTCCCTGGCCAGCCAGGCGGCAGGCGACGTGCATATCATGTTCGACCCTTACGTGGTGCCGGACGCGGCCCATGCGGCGCGGTTTTCCGGGGCAAATGTCACCTTCTGGCGCTGCCCGCTGCTGGGCCACCGGCTGGGGTCCTCGCTGCAGCAGATGGGCGTCCTGCAGGAGATTGCCCGCGGTGCCATTTCCGGCGAATTGACACCGCACCGGTTTCACCGCCTGCTGCGCAAACGCCACGAATTCCCCCGGTTTCAGCGGGAGCTGGCCAATCTGGCCCTGGACCGTGGCCATCCGCGCCTTGCCAAACAAGCCTGCGCTTATATTTTGCGCCAAAGAGATGACCGGTTTTTCCGCCGGATGAAGGCACGGTTATGACCTGTGCAATCCGCCAGACCGCGTGCCGGGACCGGATGCGGAACAGGGAAAGGGCAAAGGCCGGACGGGACGATGAACCAGGCAAAAGCTGACATGCGGGACATTACACTCGCTTTCCACATCGGGGCGCCAAACACCGATAACGGCCAACTGATCTGGTCGCTGCGCAAGGATGCGCAGCGGCTGCTGCAACACGGTGTGATGATCCGCCGTCCAGGCACTTATATGGCGGCTGTCAATCAAATGCTGCGCAAGCAGAACCAGGAGTTTGTCACCGATCAGGAACGCGCGGCGCTGCTGGCCGGCATCGTCAAGGACCAGAGGGTTTCGCGGATCATCTTGACCAACTCCGGGTTTCTCGGGGTGCCGGGCTGGATGCTCAGCGGCGGGCGGCTCTGCCGCAATGCGGGCAGCAATACCGCGGCGCTGAGAGGTGTTTTTCCGGGCAATCCGTGCGAGTTTTTCCTGGGCTTGCGCAATCCGGCCACGCTGATCGGGCCGGTGTTCAAATCCCAGTCCAACCGGACCTGGGAGCAGTTCACTGCAGGCACGGATTTCGTGCATCTGCGCTGGTCGGATGTAGTTGCGGATATTCAGGACAGCAATCCCGGCTGCCGCATTACAGTCTGGTGCAACGAAGAAACGCCGGTGATCTGGCCCAATATCCTGGGGCAGGTGACGGGGCTGGGCGACGGCTTTCGTTTTGACGGCGAATTGGACATTACCCGCGGCATCATCTCGGAGGCGGGATATGAGCGGCTGGAAGCCTATCTGGCAAACCGCCCCGGCCTGTCGGAAGACCAGCGAGAGCGGGTGCGCGCGCTGTTCCTCAGCTACTTCCACTCGGAGGAGGCGATCGAAGAGGAAATCGATCTGCCGGGCTGGTCGCAGGCGCTGGTGGACGACATGAGCGAGACATACATGGCCGATGCCGAGCTGATCCGGCATATGCCGGGGGTCACCTTCCTGTCCTGAGCTCTGTGCGGCCGTATAGCGGCTTCATCAGGATTGCGGTCAGATACATCGGGATCTGGTAGCAGCCGAGGAAGATCAGCAGCGGATCGGTCGTTGCTGCGGGCAGGGCGATCAGGAAGAGAGCGAAGTTCCGGTTGCCGGCCACGACGGAGACGGGCACGGCGCCACTGCCCGCGCGGCGGCGTAAGACCCCAAACGCCAGTACCTGCAGGCCCAGGTTGGCAGCCAGGGCAAAGCCCAGCCATTGCAGGACCAGCAGCGGGTCAGCTTGCAGGGCAGGCCCAAGCGCAGCCATAAGCCCAACCACGATCACCGCCAGCGCAATCACCGTCAGCCCGTCGATGGCTTTGGCTTGATCTTCGCGCAAGCCGGGCAGGGTTGCGCGCCGCAGCAGGAAGGCTGCAGCCACGGTGATGCCAATCGTGCCAATAAGCCGCCCTGCTGCACGCAGCACGTCCCCAAGGTCGCCTAGGCTGGGGGCCAGCAGAAAAACCGGGACCACTGTCAGCGGCATCAGAGCGGTACCCAGGATCAGAAGGCGGAATGCAGGCTCCGGCGCATGGCCCATCAGCGCGGTGATGTTGGGGCTGCCAGTTACCGACGGCGCGCTCAGCATCAGGATCAGCGCCACTGCGGCAGGGCTCTGCGCGACGCCGAATACAGAGGCAACTCCCAGCGCCAGCAGCGGCAGGGCAATTTGCAGCAA
Organism: Leisingera sp. F5; assembly: GCF_001593695.1. Lineage (NCBI taxonomy): Bacteria > Pseudomonadati > Pseudomonadota > Alphaproteobacteria > Rhodobacterales > Roseobacteraceae > Leisingera > Leisingera sp. F5. The sequence goes on from NZ_LUKH01000142.1 coordinate 4,588, forward strand.
AGCAATGGCTTTGACAGTGCCAATCCCGTCTGCCAGCCCGCCAGCGGCTTTGCGGAAGCCAATCCGGTATGCATTCAAAAACAAAAGCCCGGCCACCATTTCCGGCAGCCAGGGCTGAAGGGCGCCGGCGAGGCCGGGCAGAAACAGTCCGGCCAGAAGCCCCAGGACCAAGGCGGCCCGCCCATGCCGGGCGGCAAAGGCGAGCGCGCGCATCAAGTGTCTAGACCGGTCCGGGCCTGAGGTTGTTGGGCAAATAGGTCGCCAGCTCCGGGAAGGCGATCAGCACAAACACCATCAGCACCATGATCAGGAACATTGGGATCGCGGCGCGGGCGATATAGCTCATCTCGTGATGGGTCATGCCCTGCATTACAAACAGGTTGA
>NZ_LUKH01000143.1:0-4932 GCF_001593695.1 Leisingera sp. F5
GTGCAGATCTCTGCGGCACAACTGGGCTATCTTCTGGAGGGGATCGACTGGCGCAATCCGCGCTGGACGCAACGTCCTGCAAAGGCTGGTTAAATGTTCCGTCGGGCCTGTTTTTATTGGCGCCCCTCGAGCCCGGATGATAGACATCCGCCATGTCGAATACCGCTTCCGAGCTTGCGAGATTACGCGCTGCCCTGGCCGCTGCGGAGGCCCGCGCAGAGGTTGCGGAAAGCGAACTGGCACAGACCCGCGCCGTCGTGTCCTGCTCGGAAGCGATGATCCAGGAACTCAAGCTTGAGATTGCCAAGCTGCGCCGCGACAAATTCGGCATCTCGTCGGAACGGCGCGCGCGGTTGATTGATCAACTGGAACTGCAGCTTGAAGAACTGGAAACGGCGGCAACCGAGGATGCCCTGGCCGCAGAACAGGCGGCTGAAAAGGCCAGCAAGGTGCGCGCCTTCACGCGCCGCCACCCTGTGCGCAAGCCGTTCCCCGATCACCTGCCGCGTGAGCGGGTGGTTGTCGAGGCACCTGCCGCCTGCACCTGCTGTGGCTCGGATCGTGAAGATGGGCGAAGATGTCACCGAGACGCTGGAGGTGATCCCGCGGCAGTGGAAGGTGATCCAGACCGTGCGCGAGAAGTTCACCTGCCGGGCCTGCGAGAAGATCAGCCAGCCACCGGCCCCGTTCCATGCGATCCCGCGCGGATGGGCCGGGCCCAGCCTGATCGCCATGCTGGTCTTCGAGAAATATGGACAGCACCAGCCGCTGAACCGGCAGGCCGAACGCTTCGCCCGTGAAGGCGTCGAGTTGAGCTTGTCGACCCTGGCCGATCTGGTCGGGCATGCCACTGCCGCGTTGCAGCCCATCCATGCCCTGATCGAGACCCACGTGCTTGCCGCCCACCGCTTGCATGGCGACGACACGACCGTGCCGCTCCTGGCGCGGGGCGGTGCAAAAAAGGCCCGTCTCTGGACCTATGTGCGCGATGACCAGCCCTGGAATGGTGGCGCACCACCGGTTGCGTTTTTCCGCTTCTCGCGGGATCGCGCGGCAACCAATCCCAATCAGCACCTCGCCGGATGGCAAGGCGTGCTGCAGGCCGACGCCTATGGCGGATACAACGATCTTTACCGCGCTGACCGAGATGCGGGCCCCGTGACCAGCGCGCTGTGCTGGTCGCATGCCCGCCGGAAGTTCTTCGAACTTGCGGATATTGCGGGCAACGTCCGAAAGGGCAAACCGGCCCATCAGATCTCGCCGGCCGCCCTGGAAGCGGTGAAACGGATCGACGCCATCTTCGACATCGAGCGCGAGATCAATGGGCTGGATGCCGATGCCCGGCTTGCCGTCCGTCAGGAACTCTCCCGTCCCCTGGTCGATAATCTCCATGACTGGCTGCAGGAAGAGCGCGCGAAGCTGTCCAGGCACAACAAGGTGGCCAAGGCGATCAACTACATGTTCGAGAAAGAGGGCCGTTGGCAGGCCTTTACCGCATTCCTCGATGACGGGCGCATCTGCCTGACGAACAATGCGGCCGAACGCGCCCTGCGCGGCGTGGCCCTGGGCCGGAAGTCATGGCTCTTTGCCGGCTCCGAGCGCGGCGGTGAGCGGGCCGCCGCCATGTACACCCTTATCGTCACGGCCAAAATGAACGGCATTGATCCGCAGGCCTGGCTGGCCGATGTCCTCGCCCGGCTGCCCGACATGCCCGTCTCGCGCGTGCCGGAACTTCTGCCCTGGAACTGGAAAGCCCGTGAGGGCGTTACTGCGGCGGCCGCGTGAACAACCGTTGAAACAGGGCTTTTGAGCGCTGTAGCCCTTCATCGGTCAGCACTACAGATTTGGCCCGGTTAACCGGGTCATGGATCAAACCCTTCCGATGCAATCGATCCAGTGCCGACCAGTCCATTCCCTTCCAGGCGCGACACTCATCATGCAGCGTCAACCAGAGCAGTCCCAGAACCGCGTCGTCAATCTTGTCCTCGTCGATCTCCATGAACAACGGGTATCACATCACAGAGCCAATGGGACCGCGGTCTTCGCCGGAGCCTTACGATACAAAGGGTGAAAGTGGGAGCGGGCAGCCGCTAGCCATGCCCTACCCCTTTTGACGCACAAAGAACTGACGCGCGCACAGCCTCTCTCGCCTCATTCATCGTATCGACCCGGCCATGCTCTGCCGGAAAGACCCAGGTCGCCCACTTCCAAGGCTTCGCGCCATTGAAAGGGAACTCTTCCAGCATCACCCGGCCCACATCGCGGCCGCTCCAGGTGATCACCCAATCATCCTTACCGACCTGGCCGCCGATCACAGTTCTTCGCATGGCCCACATGGGGGAACATTTAGAGAACACAGCGCAAAGATCAATGTGCTCCTTTACTGGATGATTTGAACACTTCCTTACGCCCCCACTCAGCCAGATTGCAGACCAACTCACATTACAAATGCAAGTTTGCCGCATTGCCCCTCGTTCCTACAACTTCATAGAAGGAGCCAATATCTCCGCCTGCTGGAGAACTAGAAGTTGGAGTCTCCGTGCCCATGAACAGGCAGCCATTACCAGTCGAGCCCCGCTTGATGAAGAATCTTTGTTGCATCCTGAGCCTTCCCAACCGTGAACTCCAGGCGGCAACGCTTAACTTCAGCTATAGTGGCCTTGGAGTCGTTCTGCCTGAAGACGCCTCAGAAATTGACTTCAGAGAAATACATACAGTGACTGTGAATGGCATTGGCAAGCTGCAGGTCATAGGCTTGTGGCGTTCAGGGTTCAAGATCGGGCTCAAATTCGTCTCCAGAAGAAGCACGCGGCCAATCTTAGATGCCTATTTCAAAACGATAGGCGAGTATCCTATCTAGACCAGAGGCCATTTGAGGGGGTGTCTATTGTAGTCACTCCTTTGTTGAACGCGGGGCTTTCACCCGCTGCGCTTGGCCCACCAGATACTGCCTGGCCGTGACTTCCACTCTTCCGGCCTGCCTGCGCTCGCCTGACTTGGTCCGCGCTCAGCTACCCGGCTCCTTTCTTGGACGAAGAAATCCAGCCTAGACCCACTCGCGCCGGTACTGGTGGAAGCCTTAAGCCTCAACGCGCATTGAGCTCCATTACCATCTCGTGCCACTGCATCCCACCGTGGTCAGATGCCGACGGCTGAATGTACCGATAGCCAAACTTTTCATAGAGAAGCAGGTGGTGCTCTTTACACATCAGATGGATGGAAGCTTTTCCCATCTCAGACATGCGGCTAACAAACTCATCCATTAATATGGTGGAAAGGCCACGGCCCTGAAACTCGGGATCGACCACCACAGACATGATTACCACGTTCGGCGCTGTCTGATCATGCCCTATGAGCTCTTTGAAGTCTTCGTCAGACATTTCAACCTCGTGGGCGCAACCGCTGTTTATGAAGCCGGCGACTTTGTTGTCGACCTCCAGGATCAGAAAGCCCTGAGGATATTCGGATATGCGTTTTGAAATCTTTCCAAGTGTCGCAGCTTCATCTCCATCGTAAGCAGATACTTCAATATCAAAGCAACGAGATGCATCTGATAGTGAGGCTTCGCGAAGGGTATGGTTGCACATGTCTACAGTCAATCTGTATGGTCTGAGTCAACTGGAATGCTACTCGATTATTTGGTCGATTTCCAGTTTCACCCTATAGCAACAGACTGCACAGAACAGCATCTGAGCCCTGAATCCGCACCTTTTATGCACCTTTTACGATACCTAAACGCTTCCTCAACACCACTCACGCAAAAAGAGAGTAAGGGAACCCCGTTCTCCCTTATCATCTAGGCAGATGATCCCTGCGGGCGTACGCCATTAACGCCCGCAGGTAGCCCGAGATGATTCACCTACGGTGCATTCAAAGCTTGAGTTTCCTGCGAAGCCTCTTAACCTTTGACTTGAACTTAAAGCCCTTCTCCAGGCTGGGACTGTTAGTGGCTTTCCACCATTCTCTGTCGTCAGGCCAGCTTCTCCAAACAATCCCGTCCTCGGCCGTTACATGAGAAACGCATTCTTCCTTTTTTTCTTTAGAAGCTACCTCCCCGTCTTTGGCCCGGTACCAATTCATCTCGTGACAAACGCGCCCTTTGCCGTCGATGCGCCATTTACCCAGCCCAACGCTATCAGGATGCTTTGCGCAATAAGCCTGAGCCTCCCAGTTGGCTCCGAAATAGATCCCTCCCTTGCATCCTTTCCAGATCTGAGTCTTGCCGCCATACAAGTTTGCAAGATCCTGCGCTCCCGTGACTTTCACATTTTGGGGTTTGGGGTCCGCAATGGCATTTTGCGTAAAAAGAAATGTGCCAGTGACCGCAAGAATGATGGTGAGTTTCAATCGCATAATATTACCCACCACTAACAGAAGGAGACCATACCATCGATCTACGGTTTAATTCCAGAAAAACGAAATGCCTTTGCATCTTCCTCCTTAGCTGGATCCGCACTTTAGGTGCTGCACAGTCAGATGGGCTGCGCAGTTTGGACATTCAAACACCTCACCCTCTGACGGCACATCGCTAAGTTCGAAATCCATGTCGATAGAGCACACTGGGCATTCGAATTCAGCCCAAGCCTCACTGGCACTGCTATGGAATTGAAACACCCCTTCCCCCTGGCAGTTTCACGGGGATGCATGTTAACCAATTGGTTGAGTGTTCCAAGTCATGAATTCTGCAGTCTACAGTGCGGACCCATTAGCTTAACCTGAGAAACCTGCTGTTTTCCTCATGCAGGGGGTGAGCAACCCGCGTTTAACCAGTGTCTTTTGTTAGGTTATGCGGGTTGCTCAGCTGGTCCCGAAACTAGCAACTGTATTCCTCACAAGGTCTGAGCTGCCCACTTCTGCCGGGATTTGCACAGTGCATTGACAATTGTGACCAGCTTCCGGGCGACGGCAATGATGATGACTTTGTGCGGTTTT